>JACIZP010000359.1 GCA_014359355.1 Calditrichota bacterium
ACCTCTTTCTCTCGGCAGCTCTGGCCGGGTTTGGCCCTGCCAGCGGCCACCTCCGCTTTGGTCTCCAGCTCATGGCCCGCGTCCCTCTGGCCAAGTACCACAATGTGGTGCTGGAGCCGTACTCGGCCGGCCGCATCGAGCTATGCTCCCGCGCGCTATTCTCCATTGCCACCGAGCCCGGCGCACCTGCCCGCGGCATGGTAGTGGACGGCTCCCTGGGCCTGCTCAACCACAACGACATGGGAAAGCGCCTTACAGACGTACGTGCCGATAGCACCATAGCACGGGCCTCGTCGCGGCAGTGGGTTTGGACCCTCGGCCTGAGTGCGCGTCGCGCACCGTTCACCTTTGGCATAGCCATGAGCGGCAACCGCTTCATCCAGCAACCGCCGCCTACCGCCTACAGCCGCGAGAACTACCTCTACCTATCGCCCTCGGTGAGCTATCGCCTTGCCTGGTGGCTGACAATGGGGACGACCTTGGACATCAGGCTTCACGAAGGTGCCGACCGGACGGCCTACTCGGCCCTCCTGCCCCGTGTCGGTCACGACTTTGACAACTACCCGCCATGGCGCCTCCGCGTGTCCGCCCAAATGACGCTGCGCAGCAAGCAGCCACGCGCACTCCGCCAGGAGGAGGCCGCGCAATTGGCACGCCAGGCCTCGCCCACAGACGATACGCTTGTCAGGGAACTTGCCCGGCAGAAACAGACCGCAGAACAGGCCGAACAAGAGCTGGAGCGCATCCGGCAGGAGCGGGAGCGCGTGGCGCGCATCCTGGAGAAGCTTCGCGAGATGGTCGCTGCGCAAAAGGCCACCAACCCTCGGCCGCCGGAAAGGGAGAAGCCTTAGGAGCTCCCCCCCGGCCTACATAACGCGCTCGCGCAGGAACTCCACCAACCGATCGATTGCCACCCGCTCCTGGCGCATGGAGTCACGTTCCCGCACCGTCACCGTCTGATCCTGCAACGACTGGGAATCGACGGTGATGCCGAACGGCGTCCCAGCTTCGTCCTGCCGCCTGTACCTGCGGCCAATGGCCCCCGACTCGTCATAGAACACCACAAAGTGCGGACGCAGCATGTCGACGATCTTGTGAGCCAGTTCCGGCATCCCATCGCGCTTGACTAACGGGAAGATGCCAGCCTTGACGGGCGCCACTTTCGGCGACAGCCGCAGCACCACCCTTTGCTCGCCCTCTACCACGTCCTCGTCGTACGCGTCAACCAGGCAGGTGAACAGTGTGCGGTCCACGCCTGCTGAGGTCTCGATGATGTACGGCACATAGCGCTCCCGCGTCTGGTCGTCGAAGTAGCTCAAGTCCTTGCCTGAGTACTGCTGGTGCCGCGACAGGTCAAAATCGGTGCGATTGTGAATCCCCTCCAGCTCCTTCCAGCCGAATGGGAACTCGTACTGAATGTCAAAGGCGCGCGCTGCATAGTGCGCAAGCTCGTCCTTGCCATGTTCGTGGAAGCGCAGGCGTTCCCGGCGAATGCCAAGGTCGTAGTACCACTGCATGCGCTGCTCGCGCCAGTAGTCAAACCACTGGCCATCGGTGCCAGGCTTGACGAAGTATTGCATCTCCATCTGCTCGAATTCTCGTGTGCGGAAGATGAAATTGCCCGGCGTAATCTCGTTGCGAAATGCTTTGCCGATTTGGGCAATGCCGAACGGGATCTTTTTCCGCGAGGAATTGAGCACGTTGAGGAAGTTGACGTAGATGCCCTGGGCAGTCTCCGGGCGCAGGTAGACGATGCTGGCCTCTTCCTCCACCGGTCCCATGTGCGTCTTGAACATGAGGTTGAACTGCCTGGCCTCGGTCAGCTCGCCGCCGCATTCCGGACAGCGTGGGCCTTCCACCTCGTCGGCGCGAAAGCGGTGCTTGCACTGCTTGCAATCCACCATCGGGTCGTGGAAGCCCTCCACATGTCCCGAGGCCTCCCACACCCGGGGATGCATGAGGATTGAGGCGTCCAGGCCCACGATGTCGTCCCGTTGCTGCACCATGGCCTTCCACCAGCACTCTTTGATGTTCTTTTTCAGCTCGACACCGAGCGGGCCGTAGTCGTAGCAGCTGGTGATGCCGCCGTAGATTTCGCTTGACTGAAAAATGAAGCCCCGCCGTTTACACAGGGAGACAATTTTGTCGATCACATCAGCTGGTCTGTTGCTCATCGTTCCTCTCATCTGCTTTTCCAGAGGAGTGCGGCTCCTGTTTCGTCTGCGCCCCGCGCAGGCCATCTTCAATCTCTGCCAGCACCTGCAGCGCCCGCAGGTCACGCAAAGGCTCCAGGTGGAAGGAGGCCAACTTGTAGAGTGCCTTGTCCACTTCCATTCCCGTTTCTGGAGGCACGAGGACATTGCCTGCCTGAGCCGGCCGCACCTGGGCCGCCCAACGCAACAGCGCGAAGGCCGCCTGGCTCATGCTGTCTGCCGCCGGTCGGCAGCGGGCGCAAAAATACCTCCCCCCCTCTACGTCCAAGAGCACGGGGCCGTCCACCTCGTGCACGCCGCATTGGGCGCAGCGCTCCAGTTGCGGCCTTACCCCGTGCAGCTCCAAGAAGTGCACCTGAAAGCTACGCACCACATTCTTCAAACCGCGATCGGCACTGTCCAGCGCGTTGAGGGTCTCCAGCAGCAGCGCGAAGAGGGCTGGCTGAGGAGCCTCGCTCACCTCGGCGCGCAAGACCCATTCACAGGCTAACGACGCGAGGGTCATCCGCCCCAGCTCGCTGCGCAGCCGCAGGAACGGGTGCACGATGTCCGCCTGACTGAGGAACTGCAGCTCGCGCGTCTCCTTGCGGTAGAAGACCACATGCACATGGTTAGGCGGCTCCAGACTTCCCCAGAAGCGACTCTTGGTGCTCCGTGCCCCCTTAGCGACCAGGCTTAGCTTGCCGAATGCCTTGGTGTACAGGGTGAGGATCTTGGTCATCTCCCCCTGTCTACGGCTGCGCAGGATGATCGCCTCTGTCTTGGCTAACGCCACTGTGCTCCCCATGCATGCAACGAGCAAGCCGGTTGCTCAACTGCACCAGCTCCGCCACGGTCAACTGCTCGGCACGGCGCGCGAGCAGCGGCTCGTGGAGCGCGTCCAGTACAGTCTTGCCACACGTCCGGGCCAGTGCGTTCCTCAGCACCTTGCGTCGCTGCCCAAAGGCGGCCCGCACAAATTTCGAGAAAAAGCCCCGGTCTTCCACCTCGAGGCGGGGGCTCGCCAAGAAGGTCCAGTGCACGATGGCCGAATCGACCTTGGGCTTCGGCCGGAACACCTGTGGCGACACCTCGAACAGGAGGCGGACGTCAGCCACGAGCTGACTGTGCACCGCCAGCGGCCCGTATTGTTTGCTGCCCGGCTTTGCCACTACCCGCAGCGCGACCTCTTTCTGGAGCATGAGCATCATGTCCTGGACCACCCCCACTTGCTCCAGCACCCGGAAGATGAGGGGCCCGGAGATATTGTAGGGGATGTTGCCGAGCAGTCGCACGCGCTCACCCCGCGGGGCAAGCCTCCCCAAGTTCACCGTCAAAAAGTCCGCCTCTACTACCTCCACGCCTGGGACTCCCCTGAACCGCTCTGCCAGCTCTGCGGCAAGCGTCCGGTCAAGCTCCACGGCAATTAGCCGGCGGACCTCACCAGCGATCAGTTCGGTGAGCGCCCCCTGTCCCGGGCCTATCTCCACCACTGTGTCGCCGGGCTGCGGCGCAAAGGCTCGCACGATCTTGCGCGCCACGTTGGGATCCACCAAGAAATGTTGGCCCAAACTGCGCTTGGGGCACAACCCCGTCACCGGCATGACCGCTCCTGCGCACACTCAGCCCACAGGCGACGTGTCCGGGCCGGTCAACCCAAACAGCCGCCGGGCATTCTCCGTCGTCCTCCGCGCCACTTCTGCCAGCGGCACGCCAAGGACTTCTGCCGCCTTTTGCGCGATGAAATGCACATAGGCCGGCTCGTTGCGCCTGCCTCGGTGGGGTTCTGGCGCCATGAATGGGCAGTCGGTCTCTAACAGCAGACGATCCAGCGGCACATGGGCTAACACCTCCACAGCGCGGGCGTTCTTGAACGTGAGCACTCCTGTGAAAGAGACGTGGAATCCCATGTCCAGCACTTCGCGGGCGCCATCTATCCCTCCGGAAAAGCAGTGGAACACGCCGCGGCCGGAATCGCCCATCACCTCCCGCACGGCGGCGAGCACATCGTCCCAGGCTTGGCGCGTGTGGATGATGACCGGCAAACCCGCCTCCGCAGCCATGTTCAGCAAGCGCCGGAAGACGTTGCGTTGCACCTCCCGTGGGGAGTGGTCACGGTAATAGTCCAGCCCGATCTCGCCGACCGCCACCACCTTAGGGTGCTGAACCAATCTGCACAGTTCCCTGAGTGTCTCCTCGTTGGCAGTGGCGGCGTCGTGCGGATGGATGCCCACCGCTGCATACACCCCGTCATATTCCTCGGCAAGGCGCACCGAGGCCTGGCTGCTGGCAAGATCCACACCCACATTGACTATGGAGACCACTCCCACTTCCCTGGCTCGCCGAATGACATCGGCCACATCCTGAGCGAGCTCGGGAAAATCCAGGTGAGCGTGAGTATCGATGAGCTCCAAGCTCACTCCACTTGGGCCCCAGCAGGGAGGTCCTTGTCGGTGGTCACCAAGGCCAGCTGTCCAGACTTGTCAACCGCCGCCAGGAGCATACCCCTGGACTCCACGCCACGGATGGTGGCCGGGGCCAGATTAGCCACGACGACAATGGTCCTGCCCACCAGTTCCTCTGGCCGATAGTACTGCGCGATGCCGGCGACGATCTGGCGCTGTTCCCCGCCGATATCGACCTGCAGGCGCAGCAACTTGTCGGTCTTCTCCACTGGTGCCGCCGCCAGTACCTTTGCTGTGCGCAGCTGTACCTTCTTGAACTCCTCGAAGCTGACTTGCTCGCTCACTTTTTCCTCCTTGTCCTCTTGCCGCCGCTGGGCTTCCAGTTTGCGTATCTCCGGTTCGATCTCCTCCCATTCGATCTTGCGGAACAGAATCTCCGGGGTGGAGAGTCTATGTCCCGCGGGCAGAGGATCATTTCCTGCGCTGTCCCACTGCTGTTCCTCCACGCGGCCGGGCAGGCCCATCATCTGCCACAGGCGCGCCGCCGAGAAGGGGAGGATGGGGCTCTGCACAACGGCCAGGGTGCGCACCGTCTGCAGGCACACGTTGATGGTGGTCGCACAGCGCTCAGGGCTGGAGGCCACGGTCAGCCACGGCTCCTGGTCGTTGAAGTACTTGTTCGCTGCCCGCGCCAAGTCCATGAGGGCGGCGGTCGCCTTGCGCAATTCGAAACGTTCCAACAGATCGCCAATCGTTGTTGGCGCCTGCGCTAAGAGGCGGAGCATCTCCTGGTCGGCTGCCTGCAGTTGGCCCGCTTCTGGTACCACTCCGCCGAATTTGCTCTGAGTAAATGCGAGTGTGCGATTCACAAAGTTGCCCAGGATGTCGGCCAACTCGCTGTTGTTCTTCAGCCGAAAGTCTTCCCAGGTAAAGTCGGCATCCTTGGTTTCCGGAGCATTTGCCGCCAGCCAATAGCGCAGCGGGTCTGGGTCGAAGCGCTCTAAATAGTCGCGCAGCCAAACGGCGTAGTTGCGACTGGTGCTGAGTTTGGCCCCGGCGATGTTCAGGAACTCGTTGGCCGGAATGTCCGCAGGGAGTATGAACTCCCCGTGGCCCATGAGCATCGCCGGCCAGAGGATTGCGTGGAAAACGATATTGTCCTTGCCGATAAAGTGCACCAGGCGCGTACCGGGGTCGAGCCAGTAATCGCGCCAGCGCTCCGGCTGGCCAGTGGCGGAAGCCCAGTCCTTGGTGGCGGAAATGTAGCCGATGGGGGCCTCGAACCAGACGTAGATGACCTTCCCCTCGTAGCCCGGCAGGGGGACGGGCACGCCCCACGGCAGATCGCGGGTCACCGCCCGGTCCTCCAACCCCTCGGCAAACCAGCCGCGGCAGTAGTTGAGCACATTGTCCTTCCAAGAGGTCTTTTCGGCCAACCACTGCTCCAGTTTCTCCTGGAACGCGCGCAGCTTCAGGAAGAGATGGGTGGACGGACGCAACTCCGGTCTTGCCCCGCAGACCTTGC
>JACIZP010000360.1 GCA_014359355.1 Calditrichota bacterium
GGCCGGAGAAAGACCTTGCGCAGGTGGCTTTTTTTTTGTATCATTGCACCGGCCAAGAAGACCATTAGCGTCTCACGTTTTCTCCGCGGTTTTCTCGACCTGAGATAGCATTTCCTTCGCAGATACGCACCCGGACAACGGACGGTGATTTCGCAGGATGGCGATGATAGAGTGGTTCAGGCAGAGGATGAGAACGACGCGCCCCTGGTGCTGGGGCCCCTGGATGCACAGGAGGAAGAACGAAGAGCGGGAGAGCCCCTCTGAGGTGGACTTAGCTGGATTGCGACCGGGCGAGAGTGGCACCGTGGTGAGGATTGCTGGGGGGCATGGAGTCGTCAAGCGGTTGGAAGTCTTGGGGGTCAAACCAGGAGTCACGGTGACCAAGGTCTCCAGTCAGATGCTGCGTGGGCCGGTGACCTTTCGGGTGGGGTCCAGCCAGTACGCAATCGGCTTTGGTATGGCGCGCAGGGTGATCGTGCGGCGATGAACGGGCAGGTCACGCAGAGGTCCCGCCGTGTGCTCCTCATGGGAAACCCCAACGTAGGCAAGAGCGTGGTCTTTTCGCGCCTTACCGGAGCAAACGTGATTGCCTCCAATTACCCGGGCACCACCGTCGAGTACACCAAGGGATTCATGCGGCTGGGCGACGAGCAGGTCGAGGTTGTCGACGTGCCAGGGACCTATTCGCTGGAGCCCACATCGCGCGCCGAGGAAGTTGCCCTGGAGATGCTGCGGGAGGCGCATGCTGCCGGCGAGCATCCTGACATAGTCATCAACGTGGTGGATGCCACCAACCTGGAGCGCAACCTGAACCTCACCCTGCAACTGCTCAAGGTAGGGGTGCCAATGGTGGTCGCGCTCAACATGTGGGACGAGGCGAAACACATTGGGGTGTCCATCGACGCCGAGGAATTGGAGCGCCTCCTCGGCGTGCCTGTCGTGCCGACGGTGGCGATTACCGGGGAGGGAATCCGCTCGCTAGTGCAGCGGCTCCCTGAAGCGCGCGGCGGCACCTGGGAGTTTGAGGAAAAAGACCGTTGGGCAGAAGTTGGCAAGGTGGTGCGCAGGGTACAGGAGGTCTCTCACCGCCACCACACCTGGTTGGAAAAGCTGAGCGATGCCTCCCTGCAGCCTATCTCAGGCACCATCATGGGTGCGGCAGTGCTCTACCTGTCGTTCGGGGTCATTCGCTTCATCGGGGAGGGACTGGCTACGCGCCTGATGGAGCCTCTGTTCGAGCGCTGCTGGGGACCGCTCATGATGCGCCTCTCCCACCTGTTGGGGTCTGGAGGATTGCTCCACGACGTCCTGGTGGGACGGCTGGTAGAAGGCAAGATTGACTTCCTGCAGTCTTTGGGGCTCCTCACCACAGGGCTGTTCGTTGACTTTGCGGTGGTGTTTCCGTATGTCGTTGCTTTCTACCTTGTGTTGAGCATCGGCGAGGACTCTGGTTACCTGCCGCGGCTGAGCGTGCTCTTGGACGGCATCATGCACCGTCTCGGCCTGCACGGCTTGGCTATTGTGCCCATGCTCTTGGGGTGCGGTTGCAATGTGCCCGGAGTGATGGCCACGCGCATCCTGGAGACGCGCCGTGAGCGCTTCATCGCAGCCACCCTGATGGCCATTGCCATTCCTTGTGCTTCCCAGACGGCGGTCATCATCGGTCTGGTGGGGAGCTACGGGACGTCGGCCTTGCTCATGGTGTTTGGCACCCTCTTCGCGGTCGGGGTAGTGCTGGGCGTGGTCATGAACCTGTTGCTCAAAGGGGAGAGTCCCGAGATCTTCGTGGAGATCCCTCCCTATAGGTTCCCTTACGTGCCTGGGCTGCTACGCAAGCTCTTGCTGCGCCTGCGTTGGTTCCTCCAGGAAGCAGTGCCTTTCGTGCTTCTGGGGGTACTGATTGTGAATCTTCTGTACCGCTTTGGCATAATTGACGCAGTGGGAAGATTCGCGGCCCCGGTGGTGACTGGACTTCTCGGATTGCCCAGGGAGGCGGTCGGGGCGATGATTGTCGGCTTCCTACGCAAAGATGTTGCGGTGGGCATGTTGGCCCCATTGCAAATGAGCATGAGGCAGCTGGTCATCGCCAGTGTGGTGTTGACGATGTATTTCCCTTGCATGGCGACCTTTGTGGTCATGCTCAAAGAGCTGGGGCTCAAAGATATGTTGCGCGCGACGGCGATCATGCTAATGGTCACGTTGACTGTGGGCACGCTGCTCAACGTAGTCCTGGCGTGACGAGGACCGCCCGCCACAGAAGGCCTTTCAGCTTGACTTTTTGGCAAAATTTTGCTATACTTACCGGCTAAGAAGCGCGCCCAGCAGCTCTCCTCGGGGATGCGCACCGGGCAGTGGCACATGCGTGACGGAGGATTTGCTCATGTACGACTTCCTGAAGACCCTTGGCATCGAGAAGGAAAACTCCGGTGGGTGCACCGGCACCCAGTGGTTGGAGGGTAAAGGCGGTCTTTTGCAGTCCGTCTCCCCCATCGACGGCGAGGTGATTGCCACCGTGCGCCAGGTGGACGAGCAGGAGTACGAGGCCATTGTGGCCAAGGCCCAAGAAGCCTTCAAGTGGTGGCGAATGGTGCCGGCTCCCAAACGGGGCGAGATCGTGCGCCAGATGGGGCTGAAGCTGCGCGAATACAAGGAACCGTTGGGCAAGCTCGTCACGCTGGAAATGGGCAAGATCCTGCCCGAGGGCGAGGGCGAGGTGCAAGAGATGATCGACATGGCGGACTTTGCGGTGGGTCTGTCCCGGCAGCTCTATGGTCTGACGATGCAGTCTGAGCGCCCAATGCACCGGATGTATGAGCAGTGGCACCCCCTTGGCATTGTGGGGATCATCACCGCGTTCAACTTCCCGGTTGCCGTGTGGTCCTGGAACGCCATGATCGCCTTGGTCTGCGGCGACACCATGATTTGGAAGCCGTCATCCCTGACGCCTTTGTGCGCGATCGCCGTGCACAAAATCCTTGCCGATGTGCTGAAGGCCAACGGCCTGCCGGAGGGGATCCTCAACCTGGCCGTGGGCAGTGGGCGAGTGGTAGGGGAGAAGATGATCAACGACCCACGCATCCCGCTCATCAGCGCCACTGGGAGCTGCGAGATGGGCCGGCGCATCGGCGCCGTGGTGGGCCAGCGCTTGGGGCGGACCATTCTGGAATTGGGCGGCAACAACGGCATCATCGTCATGGAAGATGCGAACATGGACCTCGTGGTGCGGGCAGTGCTGTTTGGCGCAGTGGGCACAGCAGGCCAGCGCTGCACGACTACCA
>JACIZP010000361.1 GCA_014359355.1 Calditrichota bacterium
TAAAGTGGCGAACATCCGCTCGTATTCGGCCTGCGCTAAGGGGGTGGCCATGCCATCGGCGGCATTGAGCCGTGCCAGAGGGGCAACCCGATAGACGCCGCTGTCTACGCCATCGACAAAGCCTTTCCAGCCAACTGCCTTGAGGTACGGGAACTTGATGTAGCTCCACGGCTCCACGTGCTCGGCTATGTGGGCCAGGTAGTCGCGCGGCGCGAATTTGACAAACTCTTTGCCGGTGGGGTCCACGACTCTAACCATGCCGTCGTAGAAGTTGACCCGGTTCTTCTCGTCCACCAGGCCCATGTAGTAGGTCGTGTGTTTGTACACATCGCCCACCACGACGTCAAGATAGGCCTTGTTCTTCAAGACGATGTCATCAAAAGCCTTGAGGGCGAACTGGGCAAAGGCGACTGCGTCTTTGCCAATCCGGATGTATTCCTCGCGGTCTTCTTTGGACACACCTTTGGACACTCCGCCCGGCAGATTGCACACCGGGTGGATGACCCGGCCGCCCTGCTTGGTGATGACGCTGCGCAGCCGCTTGCGGATGTCGATCACGGTCTTGCCGGCTTCCAGGCCCACTTGCTGAATGACGCCGAGAATGTTGCGTTGCCCGGGTGGAGCCTTGGGGCCGACGATAAAGTCCGGCCCGCCCAAGAAGAAGAAATGCAGGGCATGGTCTTCCGCCATGAAAGCCGAGTTGATCAGCTCCCGGATCTTCTTTGCTGCCGGTGGAGGGTCGGCCTTGTACAGGTCGTCCAACGCCTTTCCTGAGGCCATGTGGTGCGTGGTGGGGCAGACGCCGCAAATCTTTGGGGTGATGCGCGGCATCTCTTCGGCAAGGCGCCCTTCGGCAAACTTCTCGAAGCCGCGCAACTCGGGAATTTGCAGAAACGCCTTGTCGACGTTGCCCTCGTCATTCAGGAAGATTTCGATCTTGCCGTGGCCTTCCAGCCTGGTGATGGGGTCGATGGTCACTCGCTTAGGCATGTGCAGCCTCCATCTTCTTGCGCCGGAGGATGGACTTGGGCAAGCTGTACATGTAGAACAGTCCTGCCGGGTCGATCACGCTGTCCATGATCCTCTCCACCTCTGCGGGGTCATTGGCATCGACGATGGACGCCAGCGCGGAGAGGAACTTTGCCCCCATGTCGATCACGCCCTTGGTCGGTCCAAAACAGCCGCGGCAGGGCATGTTGGCGTTGATGCACCGTTCACCACAACCGCCACGTGTTGCCGGGCCTAAGCAGATAATCCCTTGTGCCAAGAAGCACTTGGTCGTGTCCACGGGAACGAGCGAGACGCGCTTGATCTCCTTGATGGAAATCTTTTCCGGCTTGGTCTCGTTCAGCGCGCAGGTATCGCACAGGGCCTTGGGTGGAGCAAGCACCTCCCCCTTTTCGGGTAGTTCACCCTTGAGGATTGCAGTCACCGCATTCATGATGAGGTCTGGAGGGGGAGCGCACCCTGGCAGGTAGTAGTCGACGTCGATGACCTGGTCAAGGGTGCGCACGGTGTCGTAGAATTCCGGAAGGTGGAGCTCGCCGTACGGGGTCTGGACCCGCGTCTTTGGCAACACCTGCTCTGGGTTGACCACCGAAGGCACCTCTTTGTAGACTCGCGTGAAGATGCTCTCGCGGTCCCAGAAGTTTGCTAAGCCAGGAACCCCTCCCAAATGAGCGCAGGAGCCGAACGCCACCACGAGCTGCGACTTTTGGCGCAACAACTTGGCCATCTCCTCCTGCTCTTCGGTGCGCACGGCCCCGTTGATGAAGGCGACGGCAATCTCCCCATCGCCCATCGCCTTCACATCGGCCTTCTTGAAATCCAAAGCGACCGGCCAAAAGACGATGTCGACTGCCTCCACGACCTTGAGAATGTCCTCGGCCAAATCGACGACGGCCTCCTCGCACCCGCCGCACGAGGCGTTCCAGTAGAATGCAACCTTTGGTTTGGCCATAACCCTATTCCCTCGCTGAGCTGATGATACTGCGCCGGCAAACCTCCTTGTGCGCCTACCGCAGTGTTCCATGGTAGACAGAGGTCAGCTGTCTCTTGCGCACTTCTGGATTCGAGTAATCGGGGAGCAACATGGGGGCCACGCGGTCGGTGACGATGCCTGCCTCCTCCAACTCGCGGTGGTAAGCCACCACGTGGTCGAGGGTGAGGGCGCCGTCCTTCGGCCCACTTTTCACGTATTCAGCGGCGCTCACACCAGCGATGCGCCCAAAGACGGTCACGTCGAGCAGTGAGTTGCCCATCAGGCGGTTCTCGCCGTGTACGCCACCGGTGACCTCACCTGCCGCATACAGGCCAGGTACGCAGGTCTCGCACTTGCTGTTGATTTCCAGCCCGCCGTTTTGGTAGTGCAAGGTCGGGTAGATGAGCATCGGCTCCTTGGAGATGTCGATGCCGAAACGGCGGAACAGGATTGCCTTGCCCGGAAACTCCCTTTTGACGGTACCTTCTCCCATGAGGAGATCAATCATCGGGGAGTCGAGCCACACGCCCACTTTCCCGGTCGGCGTGCGGATGCCCTTGTTCACCTCCGGGGAACATTCCCTGATCACGCAGGCAGACTCCACGTCGCGGGGCTCGCGCTCGTAGACGAACTGCTCTCCGTCGATATTCACCAGGTTTGCTCCGGCGCCGCGGAACTTTTCGGTGATGAGCAACCCTTCTGCTTGTTCTGGGAAGACCGCACCGGTTGGATGGTACTGCACCGTGTGCAGAAAACAGATGGGCACTCCGGCCCGATAGCCGAGGACGACGCCGTCGAACGTGGCGCCGTAGTGGTTGGTCGTCATGAACTTTTGCACGTGTAGACGGCCGCTACCGCCCGTGGCCAAGATCACCGCCTTGGCCTTGACCAGGTGGTACTCCTCGGTCTCGAGGTTGTAGAGAATTGCGCCGGCGCAGTGGCCATGCTCGTTGAGCACCAATTCGACTGCCGGGCTGAACTCGAGCACCTTGATCTCCGGATGGTTGCGCACCTCGTCGCGCAGGGTGCGCATGATTTCCGCTCCGGTGATGTCGCCGGCATAGTGCATGCGCTTGCGGCACGTGCCCCCACCGTGCATGGACTGCAGGCGTCCGTCCGGGAACTTGGTGAACATCATGCCCAGGCTTTCCAGCCATGCCAGAACTTTCGGCGCTTCGGTCACCAAGGTGTAGACGAGCTCGGGGTCATTGGTGAAGTGGCCGCCGCCCATGACGTCCAAGTAGTGGTAGTAGGGCGAGTCTTTTTCGAGCTTGCTGGCACCCTGGATGCCACCTTCGGCCATCATGGTATTGGCGTCGCCGTTGCGCAGCTTGGTCGCGATGATGACGCGGGCGCCACGTTCGTGCGCCATCAGCGCGGCGGCATTGCCCGCACCTCCTGCGCCGATGATGAGTACGTCAGTCTCGTAGTGGACCTCGCTGAGGGGAAAGCGCGTTGGGTCAATCCTGCTGCGGGCCTCCAGAAGGTCGGCGTATTCGTGGGTGATGGCGTATCCCTTGCTTGGCCCCACCTTCAGTTCCCGCCGGGTCCCTTCGATATAGTCTGGGTGATACTTGCGGAGGATTTCCGCACGCTTCTCAACGGGTATGGCTGGGAACTCTTCCCCCCTTTTCTTCCTCTCCACACGCGCCGGCCGAGTCTTTTCCACGACCTTGATCAGTTCTCGCAACTCGGGCGTATATGGCATATTGATCCTCCTATGACCACAGGTGTAGGCGTGGCGGCAGCGGTACCCTCCGGGCGATCTTGCTCCGCCTGGCAAGGTGCGGGGCTACAGGTGCCGTGTATCTTGCGGCACCCAGGACTCATCGCTCATGTCGGGTTCCACTTCGCGCTCCCCGTACAGCTTCTTCAGCACGTCCTTCGGCGCCTTCATAAGCTCACGCAAGTCTGCCTCGTAACGGCCCTCCTCGATCTGCTTGACGCGCTGGGCGAGGTGTTCTGCACGGGGGGCAATGTACTTGCCGTACAGACGGCGGCAGAGGATGGCCACGTTGTACTGCACCTCCTCTGCCGGGCAGCGTGCCGCGCACAGGCCGCACATGACGCAGTCGAATGACAGTTTGGCCACGGCTTCGATGTTGCCCCGGATTGCCTCGGAAATGTACTGCATCACCTCGATGTCCATTGGGCAGCTGCGCGTGCAGGTATTGCAGCCAATGCACTTGAATATTTCCGGGTAGAGCTTGGCCACTTCGCTGCCCACGGGGCGCAGTTTCTCCAGGTCGTAGACGGCCTTGTTGGCCGGGAAGAACGGAATCTGCGTCAGGTACATGTCCGGCTCAACGACCGTCTGGCAGGCGAGGCCCACCTCGATGCGGTAGCTGCCGGGTTTGCGATACACGGTGGCGCAGGCGCCGCAAATCCCACCACGGCAGCCGCACCCGCGAATGAGCTGGTAGCCGGCGTACTCCAACGCCTTTTGGATGGTCAGACTGGAGGGAACCTCGTATCTCTTGCCCATGATGTAGATGGGCACCAGGTCGCTTCTCTGTTGGGCACTGCCCTCAGCCATTCCGAAGCCTCCTTTGTCACACCTGCAACTTCAGGGGCCCTAAGGCCCGGATCTGCGCGGTGAACTCATCCATGGTCTGGGCGAATTTCCGCCCCTCGGCAGCAGAAATCCACTCGAGGCGCAGGCGGCCGTCCTCGATACCCAACTGCTGCAGCATTTTCTTCATGAGGGTGACGCGGCGTAAGGTCTTGTAGTTGCCTTCCTGGTAATGACAATCCCCCGGATGGCATCCGCCAAGAAAGACGCCGTCCGCGCCGCTCTTGAAAGCCCAGAGCACGTGCTGGGGATCCACCCGGCTGGAACAGAGGAAGCGGATGTTGATCCCGTTGGGCGCGTACTTCATGCGCGAGGTGCCGGCAAGGTCCGCACCGGCGTACGTGCACCACTTGCAAAGGAAGCAAATAATCTTCGGCTCGAACATATCTACTCCATCAGGCTGACGGTGACCATCTCCTCGATCTGGACATCAGTGAGGTTGCGTTGCTGCGTTGCTCCTGACGGACAGGCGGCCACGCAGGCACCGCACCCCTCACACAAGGCTTCCTTGACAACGGCGATCCCTTTTTCTTTGTCGAACTCCCTGGCCTCGTATGGGCACACGGGAATGCACATATGGCAGCCGCTGCAGAGATCCTCGTCCACAAAGGCGATGGTCGGCTCGTGGGCCATCGCCTCTTGCGAGAAGACGCCGATGACCTTACTGGCCGCCCCACTGGCCTGGGCGACGGCCTCGGGGATGTCCTTGGGAGCCTGGGCACAACCGGCCAGGAAGAAGCCGGCGGTCATGCTCTCCACCGGCCGCAATTTCGGATGCGCTTCCAGCAGGAAACCCCCGTCGCTGCAGCCGACTTTGATGCGCTTGACGAGCTCGTCAGTGCCCACGCTGGGAATCATGGCGGTCGCCAGCACCACCATGTCGGCAGCGATCTCCACCTTGCGGCCGGTCAGGGTGTCGGCGCCCCAGACCATCACCTTGTCCCCCTCCTGGAAGATCTTGGCTACCTTGCCGCGGAGGAAGATCACCCCCTCTTCGTCGATGGCGCGCTGGTAGAATTCCTCGTAACCCTTGCCATTGGTGCGCATGTCGATGTAGAAAACGTACGGCTGCCCATCAGGCACTGCGTGCTTGTAGAGCATGGCATGCTTGGTGGTGTACATACAGCAGATCTTTGAGCAATAGGCCTTGTGCAGCTCGGGGTCGCGTGAACCGGCACATTGCACAAAGACTACTTCCTTGGGCACCGTCCCGTCCGAAGGGCGCCGAATCTGGCCAGCGGTGGGACCGGAGGCGGAGAGCAGCCGCTCGAATGCCAACCCGTCGATGACGTCCTTGATCTT
>JACIZP010000362.1 GCA_014359355.1 Calditrichota bacterium
AGTGCCGCAACAGCCGCCCACCAACATGGCACCTGCACGCAGCAGGTCCGGCACACGCGAGGCCATGTACTCCGGGGTTTCGGTGTACACTACCTTGCCATCGCGCATCTGTGGCAACCCCGCATTCGGCTCGGCGAGGAGCGGCAGACGCGTGTGCACGCGCATCTCCTGGATTATGGCGACCATATCGTCGATACCCGTGCCGCAGTTGCTTCCGGTGGCATCAGCGCCAGCATCTTCCAGCCGGCGCACGGCCGTGGCGATATCGGTCCCCATCACCGTGCGATAGCCCTTCTTGCCCGGCTCGAAAGTCATGGTGGCTACCACGGGCAGGTCGCACACGCTCTTGGCCGCCTTCACGGCCAGGCATGCCTCTTCCACATCCGTCATGGTCTCGACGGCGATTAGATCGGCGCCCCCTTCCACCAAGCCGCTCACCTGCTCCCGGTAGGCCTCGAGAATGTCGTCTGCGGAGACTTCTTCGAGGGCAAGCAAGAGGCCGGTGGAGCCCACCGAACCGGCTACGTAGGCGCGCGTGCCCGCTGCCTTGCGCGCCAGCTCCGCAGCGCGACGGTTCAACTCGGCGACACGGTCAGCCAGCGGGGTCTCGCGCAGGCGAAAACGATTGGCGCCCAGGCTGTTGGTGATGACGACATCTGCCCCCACCTCCACGTAGCCCCTATGCGTCTGCACGACTGCCTCAGGGTTCTCCAAGTTCCAAACCTCGGGCAGTGTGCCCATAGGCAGGCCTAGGGCCTGGAGAGTGGTACCCGTGGCACCGTCAAAGAGCAAAATCTTGGTGCCGAGTTCGGTGCGAAAAGAGCGACCCATGATCTTCCTCCGCGTGCTAACGCCGCACTACGCGGAAAGGGAGCCCGTGCCGTGCCTGGAGTTCCTCACCCTTGCGACGCGCGGCCTCTTCGCTTTGGAACAAACCCACCCAGACGAGGTAGAAAAGGTCGCGCCCGCGCTCCTTGGGCACGACCTCACACTGGTAACCCTCCCTGCTAAGAGCCCGCGCTAGCTTTTCCGCATTGGCCTTCTCTTTGAATGCACCCACCTGCACGCTGTACGGCTCCGGAGAGGCCTGCCCACGGGCCGTGGGGACGGACTGTTGGCTGCCGGCCTTGCTGGCCACCTCCAGCGCAGCCAGGCGAGCATAAGGCGAGTCGGGATATTTCTTCAGGAACCACTCCAGGGCATAGGCGGCAGAGTCGCGCTCTCCACGCGCCAAGAGGCACTGGACGCGCACATAGTGAGCATCATCGCACAGAGGGGAATCCGGGTACTGGCGGGCCAGCTGCAGACAACGTTGCGCGGCGCTATGATAGAGACCGAGCGCAAAGTCGTATTCTGCCAAGCGAAACAAGGCGTCGTCGGCAAAGGCAGTCGTCGGGAATTCCTCGGCTACTCGCTTGTAGTAGCGGGCCGCTTGCGCCCCCTCGGTTTCGGTTGCCCCCTGAAGAAAAAGGACGGTCGGGTCATTGGGAAACTGTCGCGCAAGGTCCCGAAGCCGTTGTTTGATCTCCGTAAGTCGATTCTGCTCAAGGAGCAACGTGACAGTCTCCGGCACCTGCGCGCGCAGCAGCGAAGCCCCGCACGCCAAAACCGCCAGAGTTACGGCAAACCAGTGACGACGCATCCTCAACTCTCTACCCATCAGCCCTGCTGCGTGCCGCCGCTTGCTGTGGTTGCCGGCATCGGACGGAGACACTGCACGCAGCGCGGGCTGGGCACCTGAGACGTCCAGCCACAGTGCGGGCACACGTAGCGGGCGCGCAGCCGGTCGGTATGCTCCAGAACCTCCAGAGCCTGACTGGCCGCCTCGCTGTGGCGCCCCACCGCATTGAGGAAACGAGCCAGATAGATCTTCGCAGCCCAGTTGTCAGGATCCTTGCTGAGTGCCTGCCTGCAGAGTTCAATAGCGCGCTGGTGTTGCCCCATCTTCGCTTGTAGCGAGGCAAGTCCCAAATACGCTTCTGCGGTATCGGGAGCACGCTGAATGACCGACGTGTACACGTTCTCGATATCGCCAAAATCGCCTGCTTCGTACAGCACGTGCTCAATGAGTTCAAACGCTGCGGCGGCGTGTTCAGGAGCTGCTTCCACCAAACGCCTCAGCACGTTGAGAGCATCGCGGTAGCGCCTCTCTGCCCGGTAGGAGGAGGACAGTTCAAGATACGCGGCCACACACTTTCCGTCCAGCTTGATAGCCTCGCGAAACCTGAGGCGGCCATCCCTGCCTTTGCCCTCCTCCAACAGCTGCTTGCCCCTTTGCACCTTGTAAAACGCCAGCGTTTGGTTGTCAGCAGTGCCCTTGACTTTGCAGAGACGCTCAAGCGCCTCGTAGGCCCCGTCCCAGTCGCGCATTTGTTCGCAAAGACGTGCCTTCCAGCGGAGCGCCCAGGCATCATCCTTGTCCTGTGCTAACAGCGCGTCCACGTGCGCAAGCCCTCGCTCCTGTTTGCCGGCGGCAAAATAGTCGCGCACCAGGCTCCTGTGCAGCGTTTGCGACTGCTCGGGGGTCAAGCCCTCTCTTGCCTCCTGTTCCTGATGAACACGGATGGCCTGCTCTACGCGGCCAGTCAGGCGAAAGACATCGCCGATTTTGATGTAGGCGCTGACAAAGTCGCTGTTGCGCTCCACGATGCCCCGCAGGACCTCCTGCGCCTGCTCGAGCTCGCCGCCCAGGAGAAGCTCCAGCGCACGGGCATAGTCGCGCCACACCTGGTCGTCACGTTTCCGGCGGCGCCTGGTAGAGGGAAAGAACACGGCCACGCCGATGAGAAAAAGCGCGGTCATGACGATGGCGAGGATGACGATTTTGTCCATGGCAGCTTCTCCGCTCGAAGGAGGTTACGTCCGTTCCAGCTCCTCTTCAATAGCGCCAGGGGCGAGTTTGGCAGGCGCCAGCATTCCCTCTTGCACCGAGATGTTGCGAAGTCGCCCGAGTTCGGCTCTCAACTTCTCGTTTTCTTTGGTCACGCGACGAATGTCCGCGCGCAGCGCGAACACGCGAATGAGCGAGATGAGCAACCAGGTGAGAAGCCCCGCCGCGTAGCTCAGGTACATCACCACCCAAAGTGGGAGCTCGACACTCTGCCACTTGTAGAAGCGCACCACCACCTGCAGAGCCGAGTTTTGGGTGGCCAGCACCACCAGTACCAACACAACCACAATCGCGCCTATCCAACGCACCAACCACATACGTGACCCTCCTCGCCGACAGGCTTAGCCTTGCGCAGCGACTGTCTCGGCCAGCGGCAGCCGACTGACCACTCTGCCAAACAGCGTGTGGCCTTCTGCACCGGTCACGAGCACCTGCACCAGTCTGCCCGGCGGCAGGTGCCGCTCTTCCAG
>JACIZP010000363.1 GCA_014359355.1 Calditrichota bacterium
CCTCTATGTGGATTTCTGGAAAGCGCTCGTCATAGTAGCTCACATAACGCTTGGCCACGGCGGTCATTCGGCTCGCAAAGGGGATGAGCGTAACGGCGAGCACAACGCTGCTCAGCACGAGGAGATGCAGAACAACCAACGGATGTCGTCTCTGTGGCACCGCCGCATAGAACGAAAGGCTGCTCACGCTTCCCAAGAAGTTACCGAAGAAATTGCTCTTGTCCTTCGTCATCCGGCAGGACCTGTGCAGTTAGTACTCGAGGGCTTGTTCTTCGCCGCGCAGCACGCGCAGCACGCCTGCAACCATAGCCTCCATCTCAAATTCACCGGCGAGGACCATCACCGGACCAAGGAACTGGACGCGCGCGGACACCCAATCTACCAGGAGGCCAGAATGCGCCAGCCCACCCGTGAGCACCACCACATCGACTTTGCCGGCGAGGACGGTGGCCATGGCGCCGATCTCCTTGGCAATCTGGTAAGCCATCGCCTCGTAGACTTGCCGGGCAAATTCGTCGCCTTCGGCAATGCGCCGCTCCACCTCCTCGGCGGAACTTGTGCCGAGATAGGCTACCAGTCCCCCCTTGCCCATCACTAAGGTGCGCATCTCCTTCTCGGTGTATCGCCCTGAGTAACAGAGGCCGATGAACGGCTGGAGCGGCAGGCCTCCGGTGCGCTCGGGCGAGAAGGGGCCGTCGCTTGAGGCATCATTGACATCGACTATCTTTCCCGCTTTGACCGGTGCTACTGAGATGCCCCCGCCGAGGTGGGCAACGACCAGGTTGGTCTCCGCCAAAGACTTGCCCAGTCTTGCGGCGGCGCGGCGCGCGACCTCATGGATGCTCAGCGCATGAGCTAATGCTCGCCTCTGAATGAGCGGATGCCCCGAATAGCGGGCAAGCGGCTCGAACTCATCCACCGACAACGGGTCGGTCACATAGGCCTCGACACCGGCCTCCCGGGCAAACTCAAAAGCCAGCGCGCACCCCAAGTTGGCCACGTGTTCGCCCTGCAGGTTTGCCTTAGCGTCAGCCAGCATCCTCTCGTTGACGCGGTAGGTCCCCCCGGCGACGCTCCGCAACAGCCCGCCGCGCCCAGCAACTGCCGCCAGCGACCGCAACTCCAAGCGTTGCCGGGCAACAAAATCGGCGATCGCCGCCCGCCGCATCTCGAACTGGTCCCACACGTGAGGATGCTTGGCCAGCTCTTCAGCAGGGTGCGTCAAGGTCTCCCGTGCCTCTGCCTGCTCCGCGAGGAACAGCGCCACCTTTGTGCTCGTGGATCCGGGGTTGATGACCAATATGCGCACGAATCACTCTCCGCTACATGTGGCTGTTCACCGCACCACGAGACCGCGAAGCACACCCAGCGGCCTTCGCTGCCAAATGTGACCCAAGGGGTCACCCAGTCAAGGATCGAGAGGGGCAGGCGGGCTCACGACCGAGCACGCGCCCCTGAAAGCTGAGCTCCCAACACGATGACCACCCCGGCAAGGCAGGCAAGGAAGAGGAAGTACAAGGGCATGGACAACGAACCCGCGCGAGGGGCAATCAGGAGCGCCGCCAGTCCTAAGAGTGCAAGGGCGGCCATGATGATGATGTTTCGCCGCTCCTTCTTCAAGCGGATGTTCTCCACGGTCAGCTTGCGATGCTCCAGAACGCGCCGAATGACATTGGTCAGTTTCTCCGGCGGAAAGGGCTTCATGAGGTAGTCGTAGGCCCCTTCCCGCATGGCCTGCACCGCCGTTTCCACGCTGGCGTGGGCGGTGATGATGACCACCGGAAGGTCCGCTTGTGCCTCTTGCAGTTTCTTCTGCAACACGATGCCATCCATGCCAGGCATGCGAATGTCGATAACGGCCACGTCGAACGGGCGCTCCTTGGCCACAGCCAGCGCCTTTAGCGCGTCCTCCGCCGTCTCGACTTCAAAGCCCTCGTCCTCAAGCCAGGCGCGCAGCGAGTCGCGCATGACCTGCTCATCGTCCACCACGAGTACTTTCGCCTTTTCCATCCTCTTGCCTCCAGCACTGTCTCCACCACAAGCTTCGGCTAGTCCCACGAAGACCATTCTCAGTCCAAAGCATCCCCGCACGCGGAACGCGTCCGGCTACCTCGCAAAAAGGAAGTAGGCGGCCAAAAGGAGCACGACCAAGGTTACCAGCGCGGTAATGGCGATGTGCAACACCTGCTGGCGTTCCTTGCGCAAGCGGATGTTCTCCTCCACAAGCCGGCGGTGCTCCACGATGCGCCGGATAACGTTCGTCAGCTTCTCCGGCGGAAAGGGCTTCATCAGATAGTCGTAGGCCCCCTCCTTCATGGACTGGATGGCGTTCTCTACAGTGGCGTGAGCCGTGATCATCACCACGGGAAGATCCTTATGCACCTCGTGGAGCTTCTTCAGAAGGGTGACGCCGTCCATCCCCGGCATCTTGATGTCCACTACCGCCACATCCACAGGATGGTCCCTGACAAAGTTGATGGCGGCGAGCCCTTCGGCCTCGGTGTGGACCTCGAAGCCCTCCTCCTGGAGCCACGCGCTCAGGGACTCGCGCATGATCGCCTCGTCATCGACGATAAGCACGCTTGCCTTATCCATTGCTTCACTCCCGTCCTGGTTGCACATCAACGGTGACCAAGTTCCTCTTTTCTAAGCCCGGTCAAAAACAACTACGAGTGCCATCCGCCCTGTCGACAGAGAGCGGGTTTCGAACCTTCCGCCGTATCGCTCCGCAACGATTTTTGCCACCGCCAAGCTGAGCACTGCGGGCGTGGGACATTGCCCGAGAAAGGGTGGCCTCTCGAGGGCGGCAACAATCTCCGGCCCAAGGCCCTCGCCGGCGAAAGAGACGGCCACCTCCACCATCTGCTCCGTAGCTGCGGCCTGCAGACTGATCGTCCCCTCTCCCCCAAGGTAGCCCCCTGCGAAGTCCAGAAGGTTTTGGATCACCTGCACAAGACTCCAGAATTCCGCGCGGACTGCGGGAAGGTCATTCGGAATGGTGACCTCCACTTGTTGCCGGCTAAGCGCGGGCACGTGGCGCATTACGGTCAGGGCGTGTTCAGCGGCCTCTTTCACGCTGACCGCTTGCGGCTGCGGCCTCCCCTCAGTGACGCACCGCATCGCGTTTTCGATGGCGCGCAAAGAGGCTCTTGTCTCACTCTCTGCAGCAGTGAGGCAGTCCACGAGCTGGCGGCGCTGCTCAGGTGCCAGCGCCACCCCTTCCAGGTACTCTCTCATGCGCTCCAAGGACTGAACCGCCGTGCGCAGGTCGCGGCCGCAGTGGCTCACGAAGGCTTCAAAAGCTTGCCCGAGGTTCAGCAGCTGCCGTGAATAGGTGAGCCAGGGCCGCACCTGCTCCCAGTCGGCATGGAGGCGATCATACTCCATGGCCAACTGTTGGTGGGTGACAATGTGCCGGATGAGGTTGGTCAGCTTCTCCGGGGGAAAGGGCTTCATGACATAGTCGTACGCCCCGTCCCGCATGCTGCGCACCGCGCTCTCCACCGTGGCGTGGGCGGTCATCATCACGACTGGGAGGCGGTCATCCAGCTCACGGAGGCGCTTCAGCAGGGTCAAGCCGTCCATGCCTGGCATCTTGATGTCCAGCACGGCAATATCTGGCTTCACCTGCTCGAAAAGCTCTAAGGCCTGTTCGCCAGATTCTGCAGCCCAGACGGCAAAGCCCTCGTCTTCCAGCCAAGCACTGAGGGAATCGCGCACTATCGGCTCGTCATCGACGAGGAGTATGCGGGTCTGATCGCTCACCTGACTTCCACAACTTGGCTTTCTACAAGGCTCTTGGTCGGCATAAACAGCCT
>JACIZP010000364.1 GCA_014359355.1 Calditrichota bacterium
CGCCGATCTCCGTGAGGGGCGAACGGAGCGACTTGTCCCAGTTCTGGCCGCGCAGAATCTTCTTGATCTGGAAGTAGCCGGACGGGTGTTTGACCAACTGTGCCCCGAGCAGTCCTGTCCGGATGCGTTTGGGCTTGGGCATATCGCCGCCGGTGATGTAGGTGTGCCCGCAGCTGAGCTCGCCGATCATTTCGCCAACCAGGTAGGCGAGGTCGGCGCCATGGTTCACGTGGTCCACCAACGGCCGGTACTTGTCGTGCACCGCCTTCCAGTCCACGCCGTGCATGTTCGGCACGTAGAAGAATTCCCGCATCTGTCGCCAGCACTCGTCGTAGACCTGCGCCCACTCCTCTTTGCGATTCAGGGTCACCTGCAGACCAGAGAGATTGAGCTTGTCCTTGACCTCGATCTTCCCTTTGGGCAGGTCGATGATGGCGTAGGACTGCTGCTGGCTCACGAGCATCTTCTTCTTGTCGGCAGAGATCTCATAGCCATCCACCTGGCCCAGCTCGGTCTCCTTCTGCTTGTCAAAGTCGTACAGCAAGAGGACTGGCTTCTCGTCGCTGCTGCCCTGGCGGATGTAATAGAGCGTGGAGCCCACGGAGGTGAGGTCGCGGTAGGCGGCGGCTTTGATCGGCAGCCCGACAATGCGGTCCTTGAGCCCCTCTGGGTCCACGCGCACGATGAGCTTCTTTTCCTCCTTAGGCTTCTCCTCCTTGGGTTTTTCCTCCTTAGCCGCTTTCTTGGCCGGTTCCTCTTTCTTGGGTGCTTCCGGCTCGGCGGCCACTGCTACCTCGTCGCTCTTAGGCTCGAAGGGCGACTTCACGTCCTTGGCCAGGGTGACGAGGTAGATGCGCGCCATATCGCGATAGGCATGATTCCACTCAGTCTGGCTGTAGATGGGGTTGAAGTCGCGGTCGGACACGAAGAACAGGTACTTGCCGTCTTCGCTGAAGGCCGGCTGCCGGGAGGCATACCAGCCATCGGTCACCTCGAAGGTCTGCCCATTGTCCAGCGCGTAGAGATAGACCTTCGGCATTCCCTCCTCTTCCGGGCGCGAGTAAGCGATCCACCTGCTATCAGGAGACCAGCAGTAATCGCGGATTTCGAAGGCCGTGGCCTGCGCGACGTCTTTGATCACCTTGCTCTCGATGTCCACATAGCGGAGCCTTTGCAGCCGGTCGCTCCACATAATCTTGCGGCTGTCCGGCGACCAGAGGATTTCGTACTTGTAGGTGCCTTCCCTGGAGGTCACCTGCTTGGGTGAGCCACTGCCGTCCTGCGCGACTAAGTAGATTTCGTCTTCACCGCTGGCGTCGGAGATGTACGCCACCCAGCGGCCGTCGGGCGACCACTTGGCGCTGCGCTCGTGGACACCCGAGGAGTTTGTCAAGTTGCGCGTAGGGCCGCGTTCCGCCGGCACGGTGAACACCTCGCCCCGTGCGCCAAAAAGCGCGCGTTTACCATCCGGGGCGATCTCATAGTTGGTGATGTTCTTGCTGACGTCTATGATTGCCGGCCGCCCCGTGGGCAGGTCATCGGCGATGATGATGGGCACCTTTTCGGCCTTCTCCGTGGCCAGGTCGAAACGGTAGATGTAACCGCCCTGTTCGAACACAATGGCGTCGCTGCCCAGCGAGGGGAACTTGATGTCGAAATCGGTAAAGAAGGTCAGCTGGCGCGTCTCCCGGGTGTTCAGGTCGACTACGTAGAGGTTCATCCGTTCGTACGGGTCGCGGTCGGACAGAAAATAGATGCGCTCCCCGCTCCACATGGGAATAATGTCCTGTGCAGGGTGGTTGGTGAGGTTCTCGGTCTTTTTCGTGGCGAAGTCATAAATCCAGATGTCATCGGCCATGCCGCCGCGGTAGCGTTTCCAGGTGCGAAACTCGCGGAACACACGGTTGTACGCCAATTTGCGGTCGTCGGGCGAGAAGGAGCAGAATCCGCCGCGCGGCAGGGGGAGCTGCTCTGGCAGGGTACCGTCCACACTCACCAGAAAGAGTTCGCCGATAAAGGAGTTGAACGACTTCATGCGCGAGCGGAAGACGATCTGCTGCCCGTTGTGTTTCCACCCCATGACGATGTTGTTCGGCCCCATGCGATCGGACACGTCGTCGCGTCCTAAGGTGGCGGTAATCGTCAACCGCTTCGGCACGCCCCCTTGTGAGGGCATGAGATAGACTTCGGTGTTGCCGTCGTACTGCCCGGTGAAAGCGATCCACTTGCCGTCCGGGGAGAAGCGGGCGAACATCTCGTACCCTTCGTGGCTGGTGAGCTTCCGCGCCACGCCGCCAGTGGCGGCCACAGTGTACAGGTCACCGGCGTAAGTGAAGACCAGCTGGTCGCCATAGATGGCAGGAAAGCGAAGCAAGCGCGCCTCCTCCTGAGCATACAGAGAGCACGCGACAATGGCGATGAACACAACGATCGTTGCTCGTCTCATAGTCTCCTCCGTCGTAACGTTTCTTGGTTCAATTCCGCTTACCAAACGAGCGCGATTCTTCCCCGTGAATTGGGTCTTTTGCACAATCGACCGCCACGTAGTACTCCTCCGCCCGTAGTTGCGCCCTGGCTGCTTCCTCCGCCCTTCCGAGGAGGCGCAAGAGCCGCGCCCGTTGCCGATGACAATCACCCGCCAGATACGAATCCGGGAACGAACGGGCCGAGCGCGTGAAGAGTTCATAGGCGCGGCGCAGTGCATCCGGGTCGCCCTGCTCCATCAGACGCTCAGCTTCCAGGAAATCCTCTCGCCAGAGACGAGCCACCGGACTCATGCGCTCCGCCTCTTGGAGCACGCGAAAGGTATCCACCTGCACCCTCGTGCCCTTTGCCAGAATAGCTGGCATGGGCTCCCGGAAGAAGGCCTCCAGCCCCTCCACATACGCCTCCGCTTCACGGCGATTGTACGCAGGCTGCCTCAGGCGGTGCTCCTCCTCTGGATTGGTGAAAAACGACGCCTCGACAATGACTCCCGGAATGCCGTAGCTGTGGCGCAGAACCGCGGTTCCAGCCGTGGGGAAAATCGTGTGATCAGACACCAGGCTAAGCGGCGTTTCCGGGCGATGGAGGGCGCGCGCCAGGGCACAGAGCAGATGACGCCCCAGCATCACGCTGGCCTGGTTTTCGGAAGCGCTCCCATGGAAGTAGACCACGGGAAAGTTCACCCCGGTGTCTGCAGTGGCGTTGTGGTGGATGGACAGGAACACATCTGCCTTCCCTGCAACTGCCAGGCGGGCTCGCTCAGCCAGCGGCACATCCACATCCTCGGTGCGGGTCATGAGCACCTTGGAGCCGCGTGCCTCCAGCAACTGCCGCAGGATCAAGGCAACGCGCAGGTCAATCCACTCCTCCCGTTCTCCTGTGGGACCCACGCGGTAGGAGTCCACAGCAGCCGTGCCGCCGTGTCCGGGGTCAATGCAGATAGTCCTGCCTCTCAGCACAGAAGGCCGGCTACAGCTAACGACAGCCGACAAGAGGCAGAAGGCCACGGTCACCAAATAACCAACCGAGGCGAGTTTCTTCCGTCGATCGACAAGATTATGTCGGTCATGCCTCGTCTCCGACCAACCGCCTGCGGCAGCCAGTTCGCGCCTTCGCGGGGCCCTTGGCGGGGCACCTTTCGGGTGGGCTCTTCCCGCGCAACCGAGACGGTCGGCTCGGCTCGTTGGCTCGTGGGAGAAGGATGCTGCCATCGTGAACGCATTGTACGAATTTCATGAGAAAAAGTCAAGAAGAATATCGGCAGGGGCCAGAGCTTGTCGCCACGCAGGCGGCTGGAGGGGTTCTGGCAGTAAACGACCCGAGCAGAGCCTCGGTTGCGAAATAGCTACCTGGGATGCGCAAGTCGGCCCCCGAAGTCGCAGACACCACTGATGCATACTCGGAGGGACGTTCCTGCACTCGCGCTCCATTTGACCTTGAGGGCCCCGGTGCGTGGTCGCTCGAGCGTGGCGGATGAAAAAGAGCGCAGGCCGAGAACAGATGCCCCGAGACGGCCGACACCTACCGCCTTGCCACCGCAAAGAGGTACAGGCCCCACTGTGCAGAGCGCCGCGTGGGAGCTATCCGCCGGAAAAGGGCAGGGGGAATCCGGTCTCCAAGAGGATGGAAGAGCAAAGGCAGCAGGAGAAACAGTCCGTGGATCTTCACCTCCGTGAAGCCCACCAGCCTGCACAGCTGGCGAAAATAGGCAGGCGTCCAGCGCTCTTCGTATCCGTAGGAACGGGAAACCAGGCCTCGCACCGTGGGGTAGAAACGGACCAGCTTCCGGTGGAGGACAAGCTGGTGTAACGCTTCATAGACGATCCAATCCTTGCGGCAAGCGTTGGGCACGGAGATGATCGCCCTCCCACCTTCCCGCAGAAGCCTGGTCCAGCCTTCCAGCACAGGTACGTGGTTCCGAAAATGCTCGAGCAGGCCGAAGGAGATAAAGGCGTCGAAACGGTGAGGCTTGAAAGGAAGATGGGCCGCATCGGCCACTACTGCCAGCGCCCGCCCTGAGGCAAGCCTTGTCCTGGCGCACGTCACTCTCGCATTGGAAACGAGCAGATCGGCCCCCACGCAACGGACACCTCGCCGCAACAGATGCTCCACCCACCGGCCTTCACCACAGCCGAGGTCGACCACCATCTGCCCGGGCAGCAGATTATCGTCCAGCATTTGCTGGACCTGACGGTCATAGGCAGCGGAAGTATACTCCGCAATGTTGGACCAGCGCGGCTTTGGCAGAATGGCTCTGCCTTTGCCGTAGCGCTCCCACTCCTGCTTGCTGCCTTCTTCTGCTTCGCTTGCCATCGCGCTACGCCTCCCGTTTCATGCTGGGCACAAGGTACCCGAGATCTCCGGCATTCTCCCGAGCTCGGCATGCCCTGGGGTACAAAGATCCGGCTCATCCTGGGAGGAAGCGCCTTCGCGTCTCCGCCCCGGATTGGGCAATCGGCACCCCAGTCACGCTTCAGGTCCCAACACGCCGTCTATGCTCTCGAGCTCCTCCGGAGAAAATTCTAGGTTGCCCAGCGCCTGGACATTGGCCTCAAGCTGCGCAACCCGGCTCGCCCCGACGAGGGCCGAGGTCATGTGCGGGTGCCGCAATACCCAGGCGATGGCCATCTGCGCCAAACTCTGGCCGCGACGTTTGGCGATCTCATTGAGGCGGCGCACCTTGGCCAGCGTCTCCTCCGTCAGCTGCGCTGGTCGCAGGAAACCATGCGGCTTGGCAGCCCGCGCATCAGGCGGAATTCCTTGCAAGTAGCGATCGCTGAGCACCCCCTGCGCCAGAGGCGAAAAGGCGATGCACCCGATGCCAAGCTCTTCGAGGGTAGCCAGCAGGCCATCTTCGGCCCGGCGGTCGAGCATGTTGTACTTGGGCTGGTGAATCAGACAGCGCACACCCAGCTGCTCCAGGATTGCTGCGGCCTGGCGCGTCTGCTCAACACCATAGTTGGAAATGCCCACATACAAGGCCTTCCCCTGGTGCACGGCGTGCGCCAGTGCGCCCATGGTCTCCTCAAGCGGCGTGTCGGGATCGAAACGGTGGCTGTAGAAGATGTCCACATAGTCCAGCCGCAGCCGCCTGAGGCTCTGGTCAAGGCTGGCCAGCAGGTACTTGCGCGAACCCCACTCGCCGTACGGGCCCGGCCACATGAGGTAGCCTGCCTTGGTGGAGATGACCAACTCGTCGCGATGACCGGCAAGGTCCTGGTGGAGGATCTTGCCGAAATTCTCTTCGGCACTCCCCGGCGGGGGACCGTAGTTGTTGGCCAAGTCGAAGTGGGTGATGCCCAAGTCGAATGCGCGCAAGATGATGGCCCGAGCGGTGGAAAAGTCGTCTACACCGCCGAAATTGTGCCACAGACCCAGCGAAACAGCCGGCAACTTGAGCCCACTCCTGCCACACCGGCGGTAGTTCATCCTGTCGTAGCGGCTTGCGTCCTCTTGCATCTCTCATCTCCCGAGGTGCTCAGGCGGTAACTGTCCTGCGTAGGGGCTCACTTCGCTCCATCTGGTTCGCTGCAAGAACCCGCACGAGATCGCCTTGACTCCTCCGCGTGGTTAGTCGGAACAGGGCTCCCACCTGCCGGGCACCTCATCAGCCGAAGAAGAAAAACTTCCGCTTCTTGACGCCCAATCGGCGCAAGTAGGCATCCAACTCGGGCAACGGCCGGTCAGGCGGACGTAGCACTCTGGCGGCCGAGGTGAAAGTCTCAATGGGGAATCGCACGCGCAAAAGCTCAAAGTTCTTGTCAAAGTCATTCACCGGTAGGGCGCGGCCTGCCAACCAGCCGAAGGCATCCAGCAGCGCGCCGAGCCCCTTCTTGCGGAAGGAGATCACGGGTATGGGATAGTCGCTGCCGTAGAGAAAGCGATGCGGCATCCTCTTGGCCAAAGGCAGCACCTTGGCGACGTACTCGAATCTGCCCGGGAGGCAGAAAGCCGACATATCTGCGTAGAGCGGCACAGTGGCGGCCACTTGCGCCACGCGCTGAAGGAGAAGGTCAAACACCTGCTCCCAGTACTCGTTATGCCGGTCGAAGAGCGGGCCCAGTGGCGTGGCTGCGTGCGCCACAATGACGGTGGCCCCGTTCTCCAAGGCGAGCGAAATCCCATCGCCGGGACGTGAACCCTAGCGCCCGGCGGCGGCGTTGAAAAGGAGTTCATCTGTAGTGTCCAGCACCGTGGGGATGGTCTCCTCAGGGCCCACATGCATGAGAAGCGGCAAGCCCAGCAACGCCAAGGCGCGATAGAAGCGCACCGCCAACGGGTGCGTCGGGTCAATGCACTGGGCGGAGGGCAACCACTTGCACAGGACTGCTCCGTCTCGGGCGCAGTCCCACAGGCGCTCCAGCGCATCCGGCGCGTAGGGATGCACCGAACAGCCGAAAAGAAACACCGGATAGATGCGCGCCAGACCAGCGCAGTAGTCGTTGGCAACGTAGAGGTGGGTCGCTTCGCGCCGCAGCTGGCCATCTTCGCCATAGACCGCGTCCAGCGCCAACAGCACTGCCTTGTCCACGTGCCGCGACTCGCGCACCTGGCTGAAGAGCACACTCACATAACGCGGCCCAGTGATGCGCTCTTCGCTCAGCTTGGTCACCAGCTTCACCCCTTCGAAGGAGGCGGATTTCTTGAACTCCTCGGAGACGTAGTACATCTCCTCGTTCTCCCCCGCTGGTCCGGCAATGTGCACGTGCGTGTCAATGACGTCCGTGGGCGAAAAGGAGCGGGGCATTCCTCTGCCCATGGTCATCCTCCACGATTCCGCTGACCGCGGTTCTCAGAACTCACCGCTGAGGCCCACCGCAAAGTTGCGAATCTCCCCCATGGTGCGCTCGATCTGCGTGTAGTAGTAGTCAAGCGCATTGTTGACGGCAGCATGCAACTGCAGATTTCCCAGATGCCAGATGAGACGAAAGTTCCAGACCTTCTGTGGCACTCGTTCATCGTAGCGGAAGAGCTTGACGGCTTCCATGCGGCTGGCGTAGCGGTAGTCAGCCTGCACC
>JACIZP010000365.1 GCA_014359355.1 Calditrichota bacterium
AAGTTGCGAAGCGCATAGGCCACGTGATAGTCACTCTTGCCGCTGCTGTCCAGCCTCAAATTGTAGACCTCGAAGTAGACAAACAGCGGCTTGCCCCTCTGGAACTGGCGTTGCAGGGTGGGAACCACCAACACACCGCTGGGCTTCAGATGGCGGGCCGGCACTTGCTCCACAACGCGCGGGGAAAGCTGCAGGTCGCTGATCATGAGGCTATCCCCGGCAAACGACCGTACCCGCAACTGGCTCTTCAAAACGGCCAGACGATCTGACTCTGGGCATTCCAACTCAAGAGCCACGTTGTACAGGCCAGGACTCAGCAGCTCATCGTGCTGGTTCACGTACGACCGCCCCGCGATCTCCTCAGGCGTGCCTGCGGTGAGCGCCAGCGTCTCGCTTCTGTGCAGCAGCGGCTGATAATCTGCGTCAAAGAGCGTGAGGCGCTTGTGCAAATGGCTGACTAACGGAGCCCTCTCCCCAGGCGAAAAGCTCAGCTCGTCCAGGGGCACGGAAAAATAGAATTCGACGCGCGTCGCTCCCTCCGCACCACGAAAGCAAGCTGAAGCAAGTTGCGCACTGAGGGGCTGCTGCCGGTACTGGAAGCTGAACCGATACGGAGGTGCCAGGCTGAGAGCCTGCGTCTTGTCAGTCGCAAGGCTGCTCACCAGGCTGAAGTAGGCGTCCGTGTTTCGTTGCGCACCTCGAAAGGCGCCGTAGCGGTGATGCAAAGACTCGCGTTCGGCATAGAGCTCGCTGGCGATGCGCGCCTTCTCGTTCAGCGGCACACCGACCACTGCCTGCGAAAGGTCATTGACCTCCTGATACCCGTAGCCGGTGCGCCGCACAAAGTCGACAAACAGATTCAGGCCGAAGTATGCCCAGGTGAGGTTATCGAGGTATTGCCGACCGGAGCCAGTCATCTCCACAAAATCGTCCGGAGGACCGTAGCGGAGGTAGTACTTGGCGCGGTCGTCCAGGTAGGTCGGACCAATGAGGCACGAGAAGTGGTCCCAGGCGTAGGCGAAGCGTGCCTCGAATTCCTCGCGGTACGGGTTCTCGGGAGAAGACGGCAGGGGATCGATCATGCGCCAATACTTCTCCTCCCATCGGGCACGGGCGCTGGAATCGGGCAACGCCTCGTACAGGCGAGCCAACTCCTGCGGCAAGATCAGGGAAAAGGCCGCTTGCCGCGCCCGGGCACGACGCTCCTCCCCGGCAAATGCCATGCTCGCCAGTCCTACCACCACTGCGACACACGCCAGGCCTCTCTGGGCCACTCCTCTCATGCTACCCATCTGCCGAATCCTCCTTACTTGCGCCAGAATTTTAAGGAATTCCACCTGCAAATGCAAGAGGAATTCAGCTCCGCTGGCTGAGCCTCCCTCGTGGCCAAAGTTGGGAGGGCGTCCGGGCTCTGCTTTCCTCGGCAGAGCTGGTCCGCGAACGTGTTTGAGGGGACCTCTCTTTGCGTGAAACCCCCTGCCGCTTGGAGACGACAGGGGGTTTGCACGTAGGATGGTGGAAGAGTGAGGGTGTGGTCTCAGTTTCGCTCGATAACCATCTCGACCAACCAGTCTGATGGTCACACAACACCAGGGATAAACCTGTAGCGCACGCGCCGCTTGTAGGCCCTGTAGCTGCCCTCGGAGGAAAGAATCTCCTCCTCCGCTGCAGCGCGCACATACTGGCCCACGAAAATCCCGATCACAAGCAAAACGTTTAGCCAGGTCATGTTCCCCATCAGAAAGCCTATGTAGTAGAGCAGTTCGCTTGAGTACAGCGGATGTCTCACAAACCGATACATCCCCGTAGACTTGATGGTACGCACTGCGGGCACCACCCCGAAGCTTCGTCCCAGGCTGACAAGGGAGGCAAGGATAGCAACTATCCCAATGCCCTGCACTGCGCCAGACACCGTGTGGAGGACACTCGACCCGGACTTCGCCGGGTAAAGGCAGAAGGAAAGGAAGACGGTGCCGAGCGCCGCGAACCAATCAAAGGTCCGACCGGATACCACCGTGCTCTGCCGTCGTGTCAGGAAGAGGTAGAACAGAAGGGAATTCACAAACATTAAGCCGAGGGTGAGAACGTCCCCAGTCTGCTGCCAGTGCGCGTAGGACAGCCGTGCGAAGCGCAAATAGAAAAGCGCAAGCACGCCGTTGACGAGAAAATGACTCAGCTTGGCAAGGTGCGCGAGGTGCGTCCCGTCCGGGGCAAGGTGAACCACATCGCCCACACGCACCTTGGTGGTGCGGCACACCCCTGCGGGCAGCTCGAGCACACTGTTGGCATTGGGTACAGTCTGCACCACGCGGCCAGGTTGCAGTTCGGACACGATACGCACCACGCGATTTCTCGCGTCCAGGAACAGGGCATCAATTGGGTGCCGCATGCCCAGGGTGTGGATTGCTTGGCACGGCCGCAACCAGAGGGCCAAGCCGTGGCGGAACTGGCGCATGGCGAGAAGTCCCACCAACCGGGCAAGGTAGGTATTTGCCACTACCACTGTGGTAGCTAAGGTGCGCCGCCTAGTCGTATCAACTGCCGGCATTGGTTCCTCCCTGCACGTGGGCCTGCGCGCCTTACCAGATTTTCAGCACGACTACGGCGTGTTTCTGCAAGTCGATGACCCGCTCCTCACGCACCACGCGGCTCCCCTCGACGCGGGTCTTGTAGCCCTCGGCCAGCGTCACCTGCCGGTCGCTGATTTGCACCAGGCGCCCTTCGTAGCGGCGTCCGTCTTCGGTGACTGCTTGCATCAAGGGAGCAGTCTCTGCGCGCAAGCGGCCGTCGGTGTGCAGGCTCTTGATTTGACTCCCCACAAAGACCGCCTTGGGCGGCGTCGCCGGCGGTGCGTACTTGTGGACACCTCCCCCGCAGGCCACCATCACCGTGCACATCAGAATCGCGAGAGCCATCACATGTTTTCTCATCGCCTCCACCTCCACATTGTTTGCCTCACCGAATCCCACCAGAAGAGAAAACCTTGATCACTTGGAGCAGGCCAGGTCCCAACAGAACCACAAACAACGCTGGCAGGATGAAGAAAACCAACGGAAAGAGCAACTTGATGCTGGTCTTGGCTGCCGCTTCTTCGGCGCGTTGCCGACGCCGCGTACGTAGGCTGTCCGACTGCGCGCGCAGCGTCTTGGCCATGCTCGAACCCAAACGGTCGGTCTGGATGAGGATGGCCACGAAGGATTGAATGTCCTCCACTGGGTTGCGCTCGGCAAGATGCCGCAAGGCATCCTGTCGGGAGATGCCAGCACGCATTTCTTTGGTGACCATCAAGAACTCTTCGCTGACCACCGGACAGTGCAGCTTCAGCTCCTCACCTACGCGAAGCAAGGCAGCGTTGAGTCCAAGACCTGCCTCCACGCACACCACCATCAGGTCCAAAGCATCAGGCAGACCGCGGACGATAGCTTTCTTACGCCGATTGATTTGGCTGCGCAGCCAGAGCTGGGGCAGAATGTACCCCGTGCTGGAGAACATGGTGATAATCGCCAAGCTGACCACCGCCGGCTTGTGTGCCGCCGCAGCCATGCTCATGCCAGCCAGCCCAAGCAAGAGCGTCAGCACAATCCGCGCCCCGACGAAGATGTGCACCGCATCAGTGCGCATCACGCCAGCCTGCATGAGCTCGAGCCTCAGCCCCTGCAACTTCTTTTCGCTCAGTGGACGAGACTGACTAATCCGCTCCAGCACGCGCACCATTGCCGGACGGAGCCTGTCCACTCCTGGCACCGTCCCTTCCTTCTCGCGGACGGCATAGTCCTCCTGCACAAAGCGATGAATGCGCTGGATTACCGGGCTCCGCTTGGTGAAGAGCATGTAGAGGCCATATCCCAGCAGGAGGGTGATCCCGAAAGTTGCCAGACCTGTTGCAACAATCAAGTCCATGAGGTGCTCTGCCCATCCTAAGGCTTAATATTCACTACTTTCCTGATGACCAGGAAGCCCAAGAACTGCATAAAGAGGGCGATGCCGATCATGTACTGCCCAAGCTTCTCAGTGACCAAGAGCATGATGTACTGCCGGTTGAGCAGGGAGATGATGATGGCCATGATGAAAGGCATGCCCGTGAGCATCCAACCGGTGAAGCGGCCTTGCGCCGTCTGTGCCCGCACCTGGCCAATGAGTTTGAACCGCTCGCGAATGGTGAGGCTGATCTTTTCCAAGAGTTCGGTGAGATTTCCGCCGATGTCCCTCTGAATGAGAAGTGCCGTGACGAAGAACCGCAAGTCCAGGCTATCGATGCGCTGCGTAAGCCTCTGCAGCGATTCCTCGATGGGCACACCAAGGGCCTGCTCTTCATAGGTCTTGCTGAACTCCTCGCTAATAGGTGGCTGGGCCTCCTTGCCCACCATCCCTAAGGCGCCTACGAAGGAGAGGCCAGCGCGCAAGGCACTGGTCATGAGATCCAAGGCTTCAGGGAAGTAGCGCTCAAACTGCTTGAGACGGCGCTTCTTCTTGCGTTTCACCCAGAGCAGGGGCAAGAACCCACTGGCGATGGTGACGAGCACGGTGAGCGCAGGATTCTGCAGCCGCACCGTAAACAGAAATGCCACACTGGCCACGATGAGCATGAGGAGGACCATGCTGCCCACGGTCATCTTCATGCCCGCCTGGTCGAGAAGGCGCCGCAGCGCCGCGGCAAAGTCCATGCGCCGCAGAATGCGGTTGAAGAGCGGGATGGTGCTGAGCTGGTCACGCGTGATCACGATCTCGGCGGGCTCCTCTTTCTTGACCTGCGCCTTCTGCAGGGTAAACCGCTCCAATCGCTCGCGCACGTGCCGGCGCCGCTTCTCCCTAGGAAGCGTCACCCCGAAGTAGAACAAGCCAAACGTCAACAAGCAGGCAATGAATATGTCAATAGCACTGATTTGCACGCCTTCCTCGCCTTCGTGAGGAACCTCTTCCTCTCATAGGTCACATAGAGCTGGCTACGCCTTCGCGTTTGTAGAGACTCAACAGTCGGCCGAGGACCTCCACGATAAAGACCTGGGCCTTGATGGCCGCGCCTTTTTGCGCAGCGAGGTCGTCCTGGGTCAACTTTCGCTGGATCGCGTGGGTGTGAATTTCCACGATATCACATGCCCCAGCGGACTCCTCCCGCAGGCGCATCACCAAGTGGGTCATGCGCGGGTCAGCAGACTTCTGCGCGCCGTTTCCCAGATAAGCCTCCATCAGTTCAGCATAAAGCTCGGCGATGTCCTCCAGAAAGCGCGGCTTGCGCTCCTTGAGTGGCTGGTCGACGTCCTCGAAGATGGCCGATTTCCCGTTGAGCATCTGTCGATAAGCAGCCAAGGCGGCGCGCAAGCTCATCTCGTTGTCCTGACCGTTTTCGCGCAGTGCCTTCAGGTCATCCAAAATCTTGCGCCTCTCCACCGCATAGCGGATAGTGCGGCGCAGAGTCTCGCCGGTGGCGGTGCCTTTGACCAGATAGTCTTGGGCACCCATGTGCAGGGCATCCACTGAGCTACGCTCGTCGTCCAGCCCAGTGAGCACTACCACCGGGACCTCGGGATTCTGCTTGCGCACTGCAACCACCGTGTCCAGCCCCTGGCTGTCCGGCAGAGAGAGGTCCAGGAGGACCACATCGAACTTCTCTTTTTCCAGCCGGCGGAGCGCAGCAGAGAGCAGGCCCACGCGTTCCAAACGGAAGGGAACGGGCCCAGGCTCGGAGAGGGCAATTTCCACCAGCCGCGCGTCGCCGGGATTGTCCTCCACCAGGAGCACCTTGTAGGGTTCTTCCACCATTTCGTCCTACTCCTTGGGTAGGTTCACGACGGAGAGCCAGAAATGCTCTACCTCCTTCACTACCTCCAAGAAACGTTGCAGATCCACGGGTTTGCTGATGTAGCAGTTTGCATGCAGCGCATATGACTTGACAATGTCCTCCTCAGCCTGGGAGGTGGTCAGGATGACCACCGGAATGTGGCAGAGTTCCGGGTCAGACTTGATTTGGGCGAGCACTTCTCTTCCATCCACCCGGGGAAGGTTCAAGTCAAGCAAGATCAGCCCGGGGCGCGCTGCATTGGCATAGGGACCTTGGCGCCGCAGATAGTCCAGGGCCTGCTCGCCGTCATTCACCACGTTGAGCTTGTTTCTGATCTTGTTCTCCCGAAAGGCCTCTTGTGTCAGGCGCACGTCACCCGGGTTGTCTTCCACCAGGAGTATCTCAATCGGCCGTCCGTTGGTTCTGTCATCCGTCATCCCTGTTCCTCGCTTCCGTTGTTTGCGGGCAAGGTGAAAGTGAAGCAACTGCCCTTGCCAGGTTCCGACTCGGCGCGGATGCGCCCACCGTGCCGCTCCACAATCTTTTTTACTACCGCCAGGCCTATGCCAGTCCCGGGATACTGCTCCCTGGTGTGGAGACGCTGGAACACACCAAAGATGCGATCGGCGAATTTCTGCTCAAAGCCGATGCCGTTATCGCGCACGGAGATTTCCCAGTTCTTCTTGTCGCACGCCACTCCTATGTGGATCCGCGGGGGCTTTTCGTTGCGGAACTTGATGGCATTGCTGAGGAGGTTCTGCAGGACCTGCGTCATCTGCGTTCGGTCCACGTCGACCGTGGGCAACGGGTCATTGGTGATGACCGCCCCGCTCTCCTCGATGGCAAAGCGCAGGTTTGCCTTCGCATCCTCCAACACGACGCCCAGGTTCACGGGTTCGAAAGGCTTGCCCCGCGTGCTGACGCGCGAGTACTGCAGCAGGTCATTGATCAACACCTGCATGCGTCGTGCGCCATCCACGGCGTACTGGATGAACTCCTGCGCCTCACTGTCCAGTTTGTCCTTGTACCGTTGCGCCAGAAGCTGGCAATAACTGGACACCATCCGCAATGGCTCCTGGAGGTCGTGGGAAGCCACATAGGCAAATTGCTCCAAGTCGGCATTGGAGCGCGCTAGTGCCTGAGCGCGGATGGACAATTCCTTGCGCGCCTTGCGCAACGCAGCCAGGTTCATGGCGCGCGACACAGCAACCGTGGCATAATCGGCAAGAAGTGCAAGGTCGGATTCGTCCTCCTGGCTCAGGAGCCTATCCTGCTGCGGCTCCCCGACGACCAGAAGGCCGTAGACGCTGCCGCCCGGTCCAAGCAGCGCTGTGGCCAGGAGCTGACTCTTGCCCTCTCCAACTCGCACGGCGCGTCTTGCGCCTTGCCTGATGGGCGCATACGCTTCGTCGTCGTAACGCAGCACCTTTTGCGCCCAGGCACTAGCGTCTTCCCCCTCTTCGGTGCTGACGACAGACTTCGCCAGTCCCTTGCGGTCACCGCTGAACTCTCCAATGGCAGCACGGCGGCATCGCACAATCTCGCGCGCCGCTTCGCATATCTGGCGGTAGATCAAAGCCACGTCTGCGGAGCGGATGAGCTGCATGGTCAGGCGGTTGATAACATCGGCGCGGCGCAGGCGTTCCTCGCGTTCCTCTTGAATCCGCTTCTGCTCGCTGATGTCCTCTACCATGCCGTCGTAGTAGAGGGGCGCACCAGTGTGGTCGCGGATGCAGGTCGCCGACATCCTTGCCCAGAAGCACGAGCCGTGCTTGCGCGCCAAGCGCAGCTCCAGGCCCTCGACCTTCCCCTCTTTCAGCAGGCGGCGTCTGAATATCGAGGCTTCCTTCTTGTCCACAACCAGCGTGGCAAGACCCATTCGCAGCAGTTCCTCGGGGTCGTCGTAGCCGAGCAGGCGTGCCAGAGCGGGGTTGGCACTGCGGAGGGTGGCGCGCCGGTCAGGGGCGGCGCGAAAGATCCCCACCGGTACATTGGCCTGGAGGGTTCGGTACTTCTCCTCGGATTCTGCCAATGCCCGCTGCGCCCGCTTGCGCTCGGTGATGTCCTGATAGATGCCAAAGGCACCGATGCGTTCGCCGCGGATCATCACCGGCACGCCGAAAATTTCCACGTCCACTGGCGAACCATCGCGGCGGTGGCGCACGGTCACCACGTGCACGCGGTCGCCGGCCATCACCTGTTGCGTCAGCGCAAGCGCTTCGGTCGACTTGTCCTCTGCGGCCACAAACCTGTCCAGAGGCTGGCCGATGATTTCGTCGCGCTGATACTGGAACAGCCGCTCAAAGGCCGGGTTTGCGGTAGTTACCTTTCCTTCCAGGTCGACAGCAACCACGGCCAACGGCGAGTTCTCGATGAGCGCCTGGAGATAGGTGCGCTGTTGTTTGATGCGCTCCTCCGCCTCACGCCGCGCGGTGACATCCTGGAAGACCAGCACCACGCCCAGCACGCGTCCGCTGTCGTCGCGAATCGGAGCCGCCGTGTCGTCGATGGGGATCTGGCGTCCGTCGCGCCTGTTGACCAGAAGGGTGCGCAGGAGCGTCAGCGGCTTGCCGTCCTTCAGCACTGCCGCGACCGGGTCGCTCACCGGGTCACGAGTCTCTTCGTCGAGAATCGTGAGAACTTCGTTCCACGCCCTGCCCAGCGCCTCCTCCTGCTCGCAGCCGACGAGCGCCTCGGCGACCGGGTTCATGAAGACGATGCGACCGGCGGCATCGGTGGCGACCACCGCGTCGCCAATGCTGCGCAAGGTGGTGGCCAGCCACTGCTCACTTTCGCGCAAACGCTGCTCCAGCGTGTGCCGGTACAGGGCCATCTCCACTGCCGTGTGCAGCTCGCGCTCCTCGAAGGGCTTGAGCACGTAGCCGAAGGGCTGGGTCACTTTGGCCCGCTGAAGGGTAGTCTCGTCCGAATAGGCAGTGAGATAGACGACGGGAATATCCATTCGCCGCCTCACCTGTTCGGCAGCCTGGACACCGTCCATCTCGCCCTTGAGTTTGATGTCCATCAGCACGAGGTCAGGACGCTCGCTTTCTGCCTTGGCGATGGCGTCCTCGCCCGAGGCGGCCACGCCAACCACCTCATAGCCGAGCCCCTGCAGCCTCCGCTTGATGTCCATCGCGGTGATGGCGACATCCTCGACTACCAGTATCCTCGCCTTCCTTGCCATACTGGGTGACTTCCTCCTCCGCTCCCAGCAAAAACCTGTCTCTTGCTGACCCGACCGACCCCTCTCAGGCAACGGCCGCCGGGGCGGCGCTCGCTCGGCCAGAGGGCTCGCTGGCGTAACCGGTGCCTTGGCCATTCCCGTGTCCATTGCTGCCGCCCGAGCTCTGGGCTGGGTGCGCCTGAACGTTAGCGCTCTCGCTCTGCTGCCCAACGGCGTACAGGTGTCCCCCGCCGTTTCCTGGGTCCAGACGCTCCCGGAGTTCCTCGATCTGCCGCGAGACGCCCAGCACGAATTCCTCCTGATTCCAGAACACGTTGCCCACCTTCAGTCCCTCATCGGTGATCAGGAGCTCCCGCAATTCGGAATCGTGGCGCATGCCGCGCGACTTTACCACCAACAACCCGCGGCTTTGTCGCTCCGCATTGCTCACCTGCCGCAAGCTGATGATGGTGTCGGCCAGGCAGTAGAGACCGGTGACCCAAGAGTTGCCGTTCTCGTGTTCATTGGCCACGCTGGCCGTCGCCAGCAGGGTAATGCCTCGATTCTTCGCCTCGCTGACCAGGAAGAGTGGCAGGTCAAGCACTGGGTCGTGGCGATGAATGCGCTGAAGGGCAGAGAGCGAATCGCAGGCGACCACCGCAGGGCGAAAACGATCGATCTCTGTCAGCAGCATGGTCAGATGTTCCTCGCTGCCGTGAGCTTCGGGCAAGATCCCCAGCACGCGCAGCAGGCCTTTGCTCTCCCAGTTTTCCACATTCATGCCCACGCTGCGGAAGTTGCGGTGCAATTGCGCAGGCGATTCCTCGTAGGAAACGTACAAAGCGCGCTCGCCGCGAGCACATGCTGCATCCAAGCAGGACATCGCCAAGCTGGACTTACCAGTCCCGCTGCCGCCAACGATGAGCACCGCGCTCTCCCGGTAATACCCCCCATCCAACATGTGGTCTAAGGCCAGCACCCCCGTGGAGATCCGTTCTTCGCTGACCGCACTGCTGAGGCCAAAGGTCGACAGGGGCAGGATGAGCAGGCCGTTGGGCGTAATCTGGTACGGGCACTCGTGCGCTCCATGAGAGGTGCCACGGTATTTGAGCACCCGCAGGCGCCGGCTTGCCACGTTGTTGATCATCCGATGCTCAAGGCTGATCACGCAGTCGGCCAGGTACTCCTCCACGCCACAACGTCTGCCGTTACGCGCCTCAGCTGTGGCGGTCATAACCAGCGTGACCCCCAGGGCCTCAATGCCGCGCATGATCATCTTGAGGTCCGAGGCGGTGTATCCTTCGTCTCCTGTATCCCGGAGAGTCAGATTAGTTTCGTCCAACGCCACGCGCTTGGCGCCGGTGTGTTTGACGGCGTAGGCAACTGCCTCGACGAGCATCTCGGGCTTGAGGAACTGCTCTGGCGCGCTCTCGCCACGCTTCGCAGGGAGGTCGGCCAGCACCAGACGATTGTCACGCAACAACGGATCCAAGTCCCAGTTCATCGTCCGCAGGTCAGCCAGGACCTTCTCCCTGGGATCGCCAAAGTTCACGTAGATACCAGGTTCCCCATATTGAGTCGCCCCCCGGTAAAGGAACTCGAGACATAAGATCGTCTTGCCTGCTCCCGGAGAACCCACCACCACAGTGGTTCGTCCGTAGGGCAGACCACCATTGGTAAGGTCATCGAGCCCCACGATGCCGGTCAACGTCTTCGGCAACACCGTTCTTCGACCTACTTCGTTCATCTGCTCTCATCTCCTGGCTTGCATCGCCAAGCATAACGCTCGGTCCTGAAGTACCGCGGGACACTACGGATCGGTCAACGCATGAGCTTGCGCGCATGCATTTCTATGTCCTCCTGCTGGTGATCGCGATGAATCTCCAGCAGAATCGACGGCTCGAAAGTGATGCTTGGCGGCAGCTCAATACCACAAGCCTTCAACTTTTCGGTGCACTTTGGCCGGACACCCGTCGCCTTGAAAGTACCTACCACCGTGCCATCAGGGGCAACGCCCGTCTTCTCGTAGACAAAGATCTCCTCCATGGTGATCGTGTCGCCTTCCATGCCGGTCACTTCAGAAATGCTAAGCACCTTGCGCGTACCGTCGCTCAGGCGGGAGATTTGCACCAC
>JACIZP010000366.1 GCA_014359355.1 Calditrichota bacterium
TTCCGATGCGGCAAAGGCAGGGCCAACAGGGCTGCGTCCCGGGAGCCCGGAATACCCCTCACCAGATAGGCGCCATGCAAGGGGAGAACTGACCCCTGTTTGCACGGCACCGTTGCCAAGACATTGGTGACGCCACAGCCCCCTTTCCAGGTAACCTTTGCCGCCGACACTCAGGCAAGCAGGTGCGGCACCTGATCCTGTTTTCGTGGCGCCGAGGCGACCACCTCCGACCGATGAGGTCATTTGATCTCAGGCAGACAGGGCGAGCCAGGAAGTTTTCGGTGGGGCAGCTATAGGGCATCTAGAGACTCGTCCCCCAGTGATTGCACATCGGCGTTCAAGAACTCGCATCTGGTCCCAGCGCGGGATGGGGCGCGTTTCATCTGAAGGAGCCTGGTCACCGGGTTGGCCCAACGCTCGAGGTGCGAAGGGTGCCGTCCCGATGGCCAACCGTTACCTGGCGGCTCGTGGCACCCCGCGCTCATCACACAGAACCCATGAGGCAGCCTTCATCGGGACCGCGCGTAAAGGGGATCTTGTGGCACCTTGGGGTTGTGGTGCACACAGCCCGTCCGGAAGGTCGCGGGAGCCCTAAGGTGGTCGGCTCACGAGCTGCCGTCCCCGCGCGAAGAGCCTGCGGCTGGCTGCCCTCCAGGTGCGCGGAGTCACCATTTAGGTCGGGATGTGATGCCAAATGTAGTCTTCCCTGCACTACTCTCCCCGAGGCTCCCCAAAAATGGGGGGTCGGGCGACGCGCAGCTCCTTGGGCGGAAATACGGCGGCCGCGCATCCAGCCCTGTCTTTCCTCCCCACAGCCACGATACTGGTCCGGACCGCTGTACCGAGAGGGCAAGAGCGACGTAGGTCGGCGTTCCACAGATGACCGGGCGCGGCATCATCTGAGTACGAGGCACTTCCGGGTCGCCGCTAAGGTGCCCGTCCGGAGCTGGTACACGTAGACTCCGCTGGGGAGACCTCTGCCATCAAGGACGGCGTCATGTTCCCCCGCAGCCTGGAGGCCTTCGACCAGGGTCAGCAACTCTTCGCCCAGCACGTTGTACAACTTCAAGGTCACAAACGCCGCGTGAGCTAAGGAGTAGTGAATGGTCGTGGCGGGATTGAACGGGTTTGGATAGTTTTGTTCCAGGAAAAAGAGCCGCGGGGCGCCATCTGTGCCCTTTCTCAGCTCAACCGCTGTGCTGCCCGTAAGCCAGCGGAGAATCCTTTCCACCAGCTCCGACGCCACACTTGGTTTGGGACCAGTGACCTTTTCGATGCCGAACGCCAGGTAGACGAGACGTGTGCCAGTATTCGGCTTCTCATATCTCAGTCCGGCGGGCCCATTGCCCGGCACGTACTTGAGGATGGGCGTGGCAGGCGGCAGAGCCTGAATCACGTCAGGTGCGGCGAGGTCTCCTTCGCCCACCGGAGTCTTGGCCAGCGCAAGGACCATGCCGCCGCCGATCGGGTCGCCAGGGACTCCGACGGCGGCCGTCGCGTTGCAGCTATCAGAGGCAAACGCCGTGCACAAGTAGTCAGCAAGAAAGACCGAGTCGGCTGTGGAACCGTCCCCACCCAAGTCGTAGGCGATGTTCTGTCCGCAGAGCAAGAGCCTTCCGCCCTGGTCCAGGAAAGCAGCAAGAACAGATTGCTCCTCGGCGGTGAGACTTGTGCGTCGGTCATCGCCCGTGACCCAGACCACTGCCTCGTGGGTCCTAAGCAGCTCAAGGGGCGGGCAGCCTTTGGCAGCAACTTCCCAAAGATCCGGAATGAAGATGCTGGCGTAGACGTCTTGGTAGGCCTTTCCGTCATCGTCGTCAACCAAGAGCACAGTCGGAGTGCCGATGACAAGACGGAAACTGTCGACCTTCGCATACCCATTCTCGGCGCTTATGTCCAAATAGAACGTGCCGTAGTGCGGGCTGGCATCGGCGCTCACCGAAACAGAAAACGGATTCGCGCTATTCGATGCTCTTTCCTCAAAGGTCATGTTGCCAAAGAACGAGGTGATATTGCCGAGCTGGATGTCCGGATCGACGGCTCTAAGGCGCGCGGTCACGTCCGTGGCGTTGACCCACAGGTTGCGAAGGCCTACTACCAACTGCACCGTCTCTCCGGCGTCAGCTCGACCGTTGTTGTTGCCCTCACTGTCGGCCACGGCCACTTGCTCGAATCGGATGTCGGGCAGAGTGAAGCCAGAAAAGGGGAAGGGGTTCAGGCTGATAATGCTGACCTGGGAAATGCCCGTATCGGAGATCGCCACGGCGTACTTGGCCCCGGCGTGGCGTTCGATCTGATACTCCTTTCCGGCAGAGAGGCGTTGCTCTTCTGCATAGGCCAAAAACTCTGATTCATATTGCTTGCTCCAATAGTGCATTGGAATGGCTCTTCTTGGGCGGAGAGAGTCAAGGAACGCCTCCGCCTGCGGGATGAATTGGCTGATGCCTTCGATGGGCATGAGAAGCAGGTCGATGCGGGCGGGCAAAATCTGCCGGAGGTAGTTGCGGTTCGCCTGGTTTGCAATGTTCATGATGTTTGCCTGCGCATCGCCAAGATGTACGAGGGTGAATCCCTTGTAGGAGAAGATGAAAGCGCTGTTGTCCTTCTGGGACACGGAGGTCTCCGCCACGCGCACAGGTCTGATGCAGAGATCGCCAAGGCGCAGCGTATCAAAGTCCGTCAGCACATAGCTGACGCTATCCGGTTGGCGACGCGGGTCCCAGTGATCCTCGTGCCGATGGGAATAGGTCACGATATCCGGCCGCAGCGTCCCGATGCTGTAGATAGGGCTGGGATAACCATAGGCATTGGAGGTGCCGTAGTCGGTCAACACGTGAATTGTGCTGTCGAAGGCGATCACGAAAGAGCTGTGCCCCAGATAGTGCAAAGAGATGCGAGATTCTTGGGCACCCGCTGGTGACACCGTCGCCAGGAACCCGGTTGCGCCGGTCGCAGCACCGAGCAAAAGCAAAAATAGTCGACGGGTTTTCATCTGACTGCCTCCTCTCCGCGATCAAGATTCGCAGCTCACAGGGGCCTCGGGCATTCTGCCCCTTGGCAGCACAAATGTAGAAAGAAAAAGCACCGTCGTCGCCCGACTTTACAAAGTCGGACTATTTTGCTGGCGCGGAGAGGAAATTCTTATGGGGAAGCGGGAGCTCTAGGTGGCTTTCGCACTGGGGAGATGGCTCGGCTGGCCTTGGCGTGCGGAAGCGTGCAGGCTGTGCAAACGCCTGTATTGCGTGGGCGTGAGCCCCGTGTGCTTCCTGAACACCTCGTTGAACACCGACTTGGAATTGAAACCTACCTCATAGAGCACTTCCGAGACCGTCTTGAGTCGGGGATTTCCCCCCGCCAGATACCGCTTGGCCTCTTCGACTCGATAGGAATTGACAAAGGTGAAAAAGTTTTGGTGAAACACCTCGTTGATTACCTGGGACAGATGCCAGCGCGGGATCGACAGCATTTGCGAAAGCCTGTCGATGGTCAGGGACGAACACAAGTACGGCTTTTCTGATTCCATGTACCGCCTGAGCCGCTCTGCATGCTGTGCCATTTGGGCCTCGCTCAATCTGTACGCCGAGTACTTCGGCTTCTCCTCTACGCCCGCAAAAAGCTTCAATTGCGCCGTGCCCCTGAATACAAGGATGGTGGTGAAGACCAAGAAAATGGTTATCGAGTAGAGATCGATTATCCCCGTCAGGTTGCCCTCGGGAATGCCCACGACTGTCAAGACTGCGCGGGAGGCCACGAAGAGCCAGTGCAAGGAAATGAGCGCTAACAGGGAGAGGAGCCAGGTGAGGTCTATTTGGTGAACAGTCGAGTAGACGCTCCTTATCCTTTGACGATACCTGCGCACGGTGTGGAGCATGGCGGCGATGTAGCCGAGAATTTGCACAAGGTTCAGGCCCCAAAACGCGTCGTAGAATCGTGAGACAAAAAGCCTGTCGTACCACGTCACGGCACCGCCCGCATTAGAAGACCGAAGTGCGGCCAGGGTGCAGAGAAGCACGACGAAAAACGGGACGAAATGCAACGAAGTCTTGGTGGTAAATCTAAAGTCTTTGTAGCACAAGGACCGCACATATAGGAAAAGTAGCGGCGCCAGCAGGAAGAAGCCTGCTTTGCTGAGCCGAAAGAGGTAGTCGGGCTCGGTGTGCTGCACCATCCCGAAGCGGAAAACAAACCAGCGCGCGATGAGCAGGGCTTTCGTCAAGAGGAAGGCCATGAGCAACAAGCGTGGGGTGAGGCGGCCGTTTTTTTGCGCGGCCAACACCACGGCCAACGAGACCAGTTGGAATCCGGTAACCGTGAGAACAATGTCTGTGAGCATGTTCACCATAGTCTATTGTTTCCTCTTCGACGGCAAGTGGCTCATGTCAACGAGGTGGAAATGAGTCCTTTCCGGAGCCCTGCCTTCCGGGCCGCAAGGAGGAACAGAGATACACCCCGTGGGCGGTAGACGCACACGGGACCTTGGTTCCCCCCTCGCAGTGCGAAGACATGCATTTTCGCCAGGACTGCCGGTTAGCGAAACTCTCCTCGAGTCGGGCGGGAGCTTGCCACGGCCAGCGCCGGTTGTCGGTAGCCAATGCTGCCGTGCGGGCAAGAGTCCCGCTTCCTCCCTCGCGCTTGCTGGTGGGAGATGAGCGAGGGCCGTCCAGGTACCTGGCGACCCTCGCTTAACGATGCCGCCCGCACCTTTCAGTAGACGACGCTGTGTATCCCTGCTCTGTCTTTGTGGCTCAGCCGAAAGGTGTCGTTCCCGTCGGCTCCGTGGGCACAGCGCCGTTTTCGCTTGCTGGCGCGGCCAGTTGCCAAGACGGCCAACCTTCCGCAACGCGTGTCGTGCTGCGAACAGCCTTTACGATTCTGCGACACCGTGGGAGTGGCAAGCCCGCTCGACCGCCTTCCGGTTACAACGCGCCTCCTCGGCACCGCAGCTCGGCGGGTAGGAATTGAGCGCCAACGACCCGCCAGTGCCCATAGCGGGCCAATCCGAGGCTCCGGCCGCGAACTCTTGGCCGACAGATCATGGGCTCAGCGCACTATCACCATTTTGCGCACCGCTGCGAATTGGTGCGTCTCGATCCTGCAGAGATAGACGCCAGAAGGCAGACTCCCCGCATGGAACTGAACGCGGTGCACACCCGGCGACTGCTCCTCGTCAAGGAGGGTAGCGATTCTGCGGCCGAGCGGGTCGAGTACCTCCAGCCGGACCCGACACTTCTCCCTCACGTGGTATTCGATAGTCGTCACGGGATTGAAGGGATTGGGATAGTTCGGGAGCAGGGCGAATACTCCCGCTGTCCCAAGAGTCGGTTTCCCGTGCTCCACGCCGGTGACCAGGTTGCCGGTCCGGGCGTCCACAAAGACGGTCATCTCCTCGGCGGTGGAGGAAAGATATTGGACATACCATACCGGCAGGTTGGGATCCGAGGGATAAGACCCGGTTCCCAGTATTGCGGTCACCCACACATCGCTTTGCGTAGCGCGGTAGGTGCTCCCGCCGTTCGTCTCGGCCACAAGCGCAGCCACATCGCTGTCGACCCAGCTGGCAGGCAAGGGCACAGGGGAGAGGAGGGGCGGTATCTCGCCTTCAAGAACTAGCATGCCCGCATAAAAAAAGAACCCCCGCAACGAGTCGCGAGAGGGAGAGTGGTAGGCATAGAACCACATCTCCGCCTGGCCAGACGGGCTGAGGCTGGTGAGGTGCGTGCCTAAGAAGACCAGTTGGGCATCTTGGGCCCACGCCAAGGCTGCCTGCTCAGCGAGGGGAACGCAAAAGCGTGCAGTAGTGACGAGCACAGGCGGTGGCCAGGCGGCGAGGAAACGCCCGCTTTCGGCATCTATGAATGCCGTCCAGAGTTCGCCCGTGCTCTCCGACAGGTACATGAACGCCCACACGGGAGCAGCTGTCGCCATAAAGTTAGGCCTGCCGAGCCGCAATGAGCTCTGCGACGTGCTCAATTGCAGAGACCCAACTCTTGCCTGGCAAAGACCACGTGGTTGCTCCGGCGCCCAACGCGGAGCTTGTTCCTCAGGGAACAGGCGTGCGAGCTTGCGCGTGGCCGGGAGTTCCAAGTGACTGAGGAAAGCAGAGAGGTGGGCATCTGGATTCGCTTGCCGGAAGGCTTCGCCAGCGTGTGCCTCAGCGGAATCGGCCGCCACGTCGCTGTCGACCCAGTTATCCGGCAAAGCAGTGGTGTCCGGCACCTCCTCGTCCCAGTGGAAGGGGGCGAGGAAGAAGGAGCTGGCCATGATGCCATAAAGTCTCTGCTCTCGCCTCGAGAAGAACAGATAGAGCCACAATGGCGCAGTGCCGGAAGGCGAGAGGTCAGGGGCGGCCAACCAAACAAGATCAGCGTCGGCTGACCATCCGCGTACCAGCGCGGCGGTAGCAGCGTAGCGTTGCCTGGCCGTAAGCGCTGTGAAGGTTGATAAGGTCATGTTTACGCCAGTGACGGTTGCCCCATCGTCGACCACCAGGCTGTCGGCCACGCCGTCGCCATTTGGGTCGTAGACGGCCAACAAGTCAGCTGCGGGATTGGGATCGAAGTCGCCGCTGTGGTCCACATCCTTGAGCGCCACGGGCCAATACCTGCCAGGCGGCACATATTGCGCCATATATGCACCGCTTAGGCCAGGGACTACCGCCATGGCCTGCACGTCGCCAGAAAATAGGTCCGAGAAAAGAGCCACCACGGTCCCGGACGGATCTCCTCCCGGGAGCGTAATGATGCCGCTCACGGTAGCCGTGGGCAGAGTGCTGCCAGTCGTGAAGGTCACCACGACCGGCAACTGCAACACAGAGCCGGTGGAGCTACGGGCGCCGAGAATGGCGAGGCAGAAGCGGGTGTCAGGCCACAGGTGCAGATTGTGGATACGCACGGTCCTCAGGTCCGGACTGAGCGTGACGGAATCTGGTTCGCCCGGCTCGGGCGTCATGGAGAGGCCGATATAGAAGTCTCGGGGCCAGGCGAAACGAGCCGAGGTGTCCAGCGGGGCATTGAAGGTAATCACGAACGTGGCTGCGGTGTCGACGTTGGTGGCGCCGTTGCCCGGTACCGTGGAGACCACGGCAAACTGGGCAAGTCCTTGTGACGCACCGAGGACAAGGAGCAAACACACAGCCCTCCAAACCGATGCACTGGGACGGAGGAAGTGCGCCTTGCGCATAGTGGCCTCCTTTGGCTTGGGTGCGCAGCTGAACGCAATCTTTCTGGTGGCACGACGATGAGGGTTTGGTCCTTGAGGGGAAGCAACTCCCAGTGTCGCGACCTACCAGGCTACCATGCGGCTACACTGTCGTTTTGGGCCGAGCGCCAGGCATTTCTGAGGACTGTTGGGCAGAAAGTCCCACATGTGCTGAGCCGGGTCGAGCAAGAAGCGTTGGCACGTGACCGAGTGGCGCCTCCTTTGGTAGCAACTGGCACTGCCCAGAGGGTCCCAAGGGTAGGCGTACCCTTTTGGCGGTTGCGCGCAAAAGCCTCAGAGGTTTCTCCCGGTGATGCGCCGCCTGCCGTGCGCTTGCATCATTTGCGCGAATGTAGCGAAAAGAGTTCCCAATGTCAAGCAGAAAAATGACTTTTTGCAGGGGTCTCGGACCCTCCATTGCGGCTTGGTCGTGCCGGATCAGCTCGCGGCGAAGGTGGCCAGAGGCCGCGGGCAAGAGAGGTGTTGCCTCATGCGCTGGGTGCTGCCTGTTGACCTGAGTCTGAGCTGGGGGTCGGGGAAGGCGTCACCGTGAGTCTTCAGTTCTTCGGATCGTAACCCAAATACTCGAACCAATCGAAATCGGCAGGCACAGAACAGGCCCGACCGTTGCCGGTGGCATAGAGCCCGCAATAGACACCCGTGAAGCACATGCCATCTTTGAACCCGATCCGCTCAACGGACAGGTCTCGCGTGGGCGCCTCGCCAAGGACGATTCTCATGCCTTCTGCGGACACATAGGCAAAGCGATACACGAGCGGTTCAGCTTCGATCTGCAGCCTGACCGGCCCTTCTGGCACGTCCATCAGCGCGATCGGTTCCAACACTTGCCCGTCGAGGACCCTGCGAAAGGCAACCTGCCGCCTGTTCTCCTTGCGCGTGACGAACAGGTCATAGTGGTACTTGTCGTTCTGTCGTACGACAAGACCTGCTTCGTCGTTTTCGGAAAGGGGGCTGAATTCCAGCTGGGTGGTGACTCGGCAGTGAAAATCTGTTTGACGAATGCCAACGAAGGTCGGGGAGGCGGGATCACTCAGGCTGGCGACTGCCCCGTACAGCCGCAGAAAGCCGGGGCGCGCAGTGAGGGAGTAGTTCGCCGAATCTGGGTTACGGATAAAGTTCCAGCGCAAGTCCAGCGTGGCTTCGTCGAGTTCCACGCGCGATGGCAGGGCCTGCCATGCATGAGGGTTCAGCTTGGGGGCTGCGAACACCGTGTCCAGCATGCCGTTGCTACCCACAACCGGCCAGCCGTCCGTGGCAAAGGTCACCCTGGCAAGATACGTTTCGCGCCCGAGGTGGTGGAACCGGCCCCCCTGTGGCCTGAATCCCAAGCACACCAGCCACCATCCGTCAGGTGTCTCTACCAAGTCCGCATGTCCCACGCCCTGGATGGCATGGCCCGGCAGGTGGCGATGGGTGAGGATGGGGTTCCGGGGATGAGGCTCGAAAGGTCCCCAAGGGGAATCACTTCTGGCCATGGTGACGCAATGGTCGTAGCTTGTTCCGCCTTCGGAGATCATGAGGTAGTACATGTCGTGGATACGGTACAGGTGTGGTCCCTCGGGCCAGATGCCACCAGTCCCAGCCCACAAGTCGCGTGGCTGGCCCTCCAGGGTCCCGGCCTGAAGGTCTGCGGTCCGCTGCAGAATGTGGCCGTGGCGTCCGCCATGTTGGCGACAGTAGT
>JACIZP010000367.1 GCA_014359355.1 Calditrichota bacterium
CTCCGGCCGTCATCGGGCCTCAGAAGCGCGCAAAGCAGAAAAAGTCTTGATTCAAACGGAGACATTTAGCGAACCACGGGTGGTTTCCCTGTACCAGGGAGTGGCTCCTAACAGCCGGACCGGAAGGCCGGTGGCTGACAGGACCGACCACCCAGAGGCAGCGCACGGAATGACCATCCAGGAAATGCAACCTACTTTGCCCTTGGCGCGGACGCAGAAGAGAGCTGCAGGCGAGCTCTTGGCGCGAGCCTTTCACTCTGACCCGAGCTTCGTCTTCACGATTCCCGACCCAGTGCGCCGCCAGGAGGTGCTGTCGTGGCTGTTCGAAAGGTTGGTCGCGGCGGTTATGGACTGGGGGCGCGTCCTCACGACTCCATCCCTGGCTGGCGTTGCCCTGTGGTTAGGGCCGGAACGGCAATCGTTGCCGACGTGGAGGTTGGTGCGGTCGGGGTTGACGTTGTTTCCGCTTGTTTGTGGCTGGTCAGCCTTCCGGCGGTTCACAGCCCTGGCCAGGTGGAGCGAGCTCCTGCATCGGCGCACGCTGAGAGGCAGGCATTGGTACCTTTTCGCCATGGGGGTTGAGCCCAGCTGTCAGCGTCTTGGCGTGGGGACGGTGCTCTTGAACTCCGTGCTGCCCATTGCTGATGCCGAGGGGTTGCCCTGCTACCTTGACACTACCAACCTGGCGAACATCGGTTACTACGAACGCTTTGGCTTTGTGGCGGCTGGCGAAGAGACATTCGTAACGGCACGGGGCACGGAGCTCACCATCTGGGGCATGGTGCGTCATCCACAACGTGGGTGGTGAGGTGCTGCATGGTTCCTCATCCGTTCCGTGAGCGACGACTATTCCGAGGTCGCGGCGAGGGGAGGCCGGCGGAGCTCGGGGAAACATCGAGCCGGTGTGTAGCTCACGAGTCCCAAGGGAGCGAATAGCTCGCCGGCGAGCAAGGCCCGCATACTGTCCTCCGGTGTCCTGTTGCTGGCCAGCGTACTCGACATGCGGCAGCGGCGTGCCTTAGAGCTATACTCCGCACACGGCCGACAGGGCGGGAAAATTCCGCTTGATTTTTTGGCATTTTGTCTATAGCTTTGCCTTCAGCGTGTGAACCTGCGGCGCTGGCGGGCCGCAGGAATCGGCAAGAGTGGAATACTGCAACGCAGGACGCGAGAGGCAATGCATCCAACGGTCGTCACGATTTTGGCATCAATGTTAGGACTGGGGGCATTGGGAGCACTGTTTGGGGGCGGGTTGGCGTATGCTGCCAAGAAGTTCGCCGTCAAGGTCGACCCTAAAGTCGAAGCTGTGCAGGCGGTGCTGTGTGGGGCAAACTGCGGGGCATGTGGCTTTCCAGGATGTGCCGCCTTTGCCGAGGCGGTGGTAGCTGGCGCTGCTCCCTATGACGGCTGCATCCCAGGTGGGGCCGATTGTGCCCGGCAGATTGCTGCCATCATGGGCGGTGAAGTCGGGGAGCTGAAGGAAGCACCCGTGGCGGTGGTTTGCTGCCAGGGCGGCCGAGCAGAGGCCGGCGAGCGCTTCATCTATCAGGGCTACGAGGATTGCGAAGCGGCTCAACTCATTGCCGGCGGGGCAAAGGCCTGCATCTACGGGTGCCTGGGTTTTGGCACCTGCGTGAAAGCCTGTCCGTTCGACGCTATGGCGATGAACGACAACGGCCTGCCGGTCGTGTTCGAGGACAAGTGCACCGGCTGCGGCAAGTGCGTGAAGGCCTGCCCCCGGGGTATCATGCAGCTGATTCCGCGCAGCCAACGCATCTACATTGCCTGCAGGTCCCAGGACCGGGGCAAGCAGGTCAAAGAGGTATGCACGGTCGGTTGCACGGGGTGCACCCTGTGTGCCAACCCCAAGACGACGCCTTCGGGTTCCATTCGCATGAACGGCTTCTTGCCAGAGATCGTAAACCCCACGGCGGACGATTTGGAGCAGGCTTTCGCAAAGTGTCCGACCCATAGTTTTGTACGGAGGGGGGAGAAGGTGACCGAGCCACAGGCTCAACCAGAGGAGATGGCGACGAGCTAATGCTCGTCAGACAACAGCGGAGATGACCATGCAAGAGAAGGTCAAAGAAGTGCTCGACAGGATTCGGCCGGCATTGCAGCGTGATGGCGGAGATGTTGAGCTGGTCGAGGTGAAGGACGGTATCGTTTCGGTACGACTGAAGGGTGCATGCGGTGGTTGTCCGATGTCTCAAATGACTTTGAAGATGGGCATCGAACGCGAAATAAAGAGACTGGTTCCCGAAGTCAAGCAGGTGATTGCCGTCTGAGGTCAGATGCACAGACTCGCCGGGGCGCCCAGAGCGTGACAGCCAAGAAGAAAGAGGCGCTGGCCAGACTCGAGATTCGCGACAGACACCTCGGTGACGAATGGCTCGTGCCGGACTGGTCCATGGAAGAGGCGTCTCAGGACCTGCACGTGGGAAGGCGTCTCTTCTTAGGCTTCGCTCTGTTGGCGATGATATGTCTGGGGGCAGGCATATGGCTGGCATGGTACCTGGTCGTGCCCCGGCTGAGTTCTTTTCATCCTTTACTCCCCTATGTGGTGGGGGGAGCTGCGCTGGTAGGGCTCCTCATTGCGCTGCTCTGGTTTGTGCTCACCGCTGTCTCTATTGTGTTCGAGAAGAATTTTCTCGTACTCGTTTTCGGCCGCGAGTTTTCGCTGTCGTTTCTGGCGCCGCTTGTACTTCGCCTTGGGCGCCGATTTGGCATTTCTCGCGACAAGATGAGCCACTCCTTTATTCGCGTGAGCAACTCCTTGATCCGTGCTACCAGGAAGACGGCACAGTGCGACAAACTGCTTATCCTCTTGCCGCGATGCTTGCAGCGCTCGCTCAAGGAGAAGGTTGAGGAGTTGGCGCGCAAGTACGAGTGCGAGGTCTACGTGGCCAGCGGGGGAGAGGCAGCACGGCGCGCCGTTGCGCTCACTCGCCCCTCAGCCATCATTGGCATCGCTTGCGAGCGCGACCTGGTGAGCGGTCTTCAAGATAACGTGACCCGCATCCCCATCATCGCGATCCCTAATAGGCGACCGGAAGGACCGTGCAAGAACACCCTGGTGGACTTTGAGGAGGTAGAGCGGGCGGTGCAGTTCTTTCTCGGTCTCGCCTCCGGTAATGCTCACCGCAGCCGGTCACCCCTTTCACCGCGCGGTTAATCCTAACCCTTACCAGAAATGAGCGGAACTGGCGAGAAGATCCGGGCTTTGGCCCTGTTTTCCGGCGGACTGGATAGCTTGCTTGCCACGGCTGTGATTGTGCGCCAGGGAGTGGAGGTCATCGCCCTGCATTTCGTCACGGGCTTTGCCCCCAAACGGCGGGGTCAAGTGGAGCAGGCGGCGGAAGCTCGGCAGGTGGAGGAGGCAGCAGCCGCAGTGGGAGCGCGGGCAGAAGTGATTGACGTTTCGCACCCCTTTGTAGAGGTGGTGCGCAACCCGCGGCATGGGTATGGCCGCTTCGCGAACCCCTGCATCGACTGCAAAATCTTCATGCTGCGCAAGGCTAAGGAGCTGCTCGTCGGGTATGATGCGCGCTTTGTGCTCACCGGGGAGGTCTTGGGGCAGCGCCCGATGAGCCAGCACCTTCCTGTGTTGAACCTCATTGAGAAGGAGAGTGGTCTGCGAGGGCTTCTCCTGCGCCCGCTTTCGGCAAAACTGCTCAAACCGACAATCCCGGAATTGGAGGGGTGGGTCAACCGCGAGCAGTTGTACGGCTTTAGCGGTCGGTCACGCAAGCCCCAGATCGAGTTGGCGGCGCAGTTGGGCATCACTTCCTACGCTCAGCCGGGCGGAGGCTGCATGCTCACCGACGAGAACGTAGCACGCCGCGTCCTCGACCTCCTCGCTCACAAGGACAGGTCCGCAATCAGCAAAGACGAGCTGCAGCTTTGCATGTATGGCCGCCATTTTCGCATTTCCGACAAGGTGAAAGCCGTTGTTGGCCGCGACGAGTGGGACAACCTGGTAATGGAGCAGTTTACCCCAGGCCGATGGCACCTGCGCGCTGCATCCTATCAGGGGCCGTTGACTATCGTCGACGGCGAGGCGAGCACAGAGGAGCTGACATTGGCTGCCCGGCTCACCGCTCGCTACTGCGATGGCAAGCATGAGAAGAGCGTGGCTGTGCTGGCAGCGCGTGGAGATGAGCAGACCACCCTCCTCGTTTCCCCCCTGCCGGATGCGGAGCTTGCGGGCCTGCGCATTTGATGGCTGCGGCCGCGAGGTGCAGGCGAGGCCTTGACCCGCTTAGCGAGGAAGAGCCACCCGCTGGTAAATGAGACGCATGCCATGCAAGGTCAGATGAGGGTCAAGGCGATAGTCGGCCGGAAGTTTTGGTACCATAACTGGGGCCAGCCCGCCTGTGAGTATCACCTTGGGCGTATCGCCCAGTTCTGCCGAGATTCTCTTCACCAAGCCCTGCACCATCTCCACACTGCCGTACATGAGGCCGGCCTGCATGCTGGTTTCGGTGTTGCGTCCGATTAACCGCTCTGGGAAGCGCAATTCCACCTTCATGAGGCGCGCTGCGCGGAGGTGGAGCGTCTGCAGGGAGGTCTCGATGCCAGGAGCGATGATCCCTCCGAGATAATCCCCCTCCTCAGAGACCACGTCAAAGGTTGTGGCGGTGCCAAAGTCGACGATGATGAGCGGGCCTCCGTAGCGGGCGAAACCGCCCACCGCGTTGCAGAGGCGGTCAGCCCCCACGGTGGAGGGATCGTCGTAGTGGATCTTTATGCCGAGATCGAGACGGGCACTCACCACGATCGGCTCGTGGCGCAGGCGCTCCCTGATCATGGCGTCGATGATGAGCGTCAAGTTGGGGACGACCGAGGAGATGATGCTCGCCTCCACCTGTCTGAGGTCGAGGCCATCGGCAGCGGCAAGCGAGTGCAGCAGAGCCCAGCATTCGTCCGCCGTGCGGCTCACGCTGCTGCTGAAGCGCCAACTATGCAGGAACTTGTCGTCCTGAAAGAGACCTGCCACCACCTGGGTGTTACCGATGTCAACCGTGAGTAACATGTCCTTCGCCACCTTGCCTTCGTCCATCGTTTCTCTAAAGGGTCCGCCTTAGCTCGGGATGCGCTGCCTGGTCTCAGAATGACCCAGGCATAAGCTGGCAATCGCCTGCTACTATGGCGCGCAGTTCACCGGATGCCGTGCGCAGAAGCAGAGCCCCGTCCTCTGCGACATCTTCTGCCACCCCCTCGAGTGTTGAGTGAGGCTCGACGATCCGCACAGGCTTGCCCAAGTGCATGCACCTCTTTCGCCAGGCGCGGAGTAGGCGCGTGAGCTGCCCCGCTTCCAATTCTTTCCACCTTTTCTCCAAGGCGGCCAAAATTGCAGCGAGTAGTGCCATGTCATCGGGGAGTGTGCTCGTGT
>JACIZP010000368.1 GCA_014359355.1 Calditrichota bacterium
CAGAGGATAGCCCGTGAAGAACCCTCGGAGCAAGGATTTCGGCCAGAGAGGCAGCTGGGACGGCCCGAGTCTCCTCGTCTCTGGGAACGCACCGCTCCCCAGGCGGCGCCGCGCAGCGATGAGGCCGTTCGGTCTCGCCGTCGTGTGCCACATGAGCAAGAAGGCCAGGCGCTGTGGAACCGCAGTCCTCAGAGCCAGCAGCGGCCCGCGGAACGCCAGCTTTTTCCGCCAGCGGAGCGAGAGCGGCACCGCGCGCCAAGAGACGAAGATCAGGTTCGCGTCCGTGCCTCTTCGCCGACTCCTGTACACGGCCAAACTCAGGAGGCGCGCCCAGCTCCCAGAGAGAAGTCGCAAACGAGCGGGGCGTACGCTGCTCCGGTTCCCTCCCTGCGCAAGCCACCTGGCGCGAGCAATGGGAGCAATGGCACCTCCCGATTGGCGCCAAGAGGGCGACCTTCGCGCTCTTAGGGTGCACCAGGCACAGGAGGTCCCGCGACCTCGCGGTAATCGTCCCTCTTGAGAAACGACCGTATGCGCCCGCCTCTGCCTCGTGCAAAGGCGGGCGTTTTGTGAATGGCGGGAGCTGGCGTGGAGCCATGAGGGGCCTAATCCAAATCCACGGGCCGGCCCGGCTGCACTAACAGTCGCCCGTTGCCTCTGTGTTGGCCGCGTCTCCCGAGTGGTTCCGGCCTTGCTGCCGGGCCGCCGCGACGTTGGTGAGCCCCCCAGACGATCCCCTCCGAGGTTCACAAAAGGGTTGCATTTTGTGTGAAGTTTTCTATATTTTCTCGGTCATAGAGTGTACAACTTTGGTGAGGTTCGTTATGTCCCACGTGAAGAGAATGCTTCAGTTGTTTGCCGTCGGGATCTGCTTGTTCCTCGGGGCAAGCGCCCTTGAGGTCAGGGCAGCCGAGAAGGTGGAACTGACCATCTTCTACTCGTCGGACATCTGCGGCTACCTTGAGCCGTGCGGCTGAGGTGAAGGCCGCGCTGGCGGGCTGGCTCGGAGAGCAAGCTACATCAAGCAACAAATGAAAGGGGCCCAGTGGCTTATTGTCGATGCGGGTGGGTTCAACGCAGGGGCCGGTACGCTCAACAGGTTCAAGGCGGAATCCATCCTCGAGGGCCTCACCAAGATGGGGTACCACGCCATCAACGCCGCCCAGCGGGACTTTGCACATGGCGCACTCCCCCTGGTCGAACAGAGCAAGAAAAACGGCGTGCCCCTGATCTCAGCCAATGCATATGGCGAAAAGGGCAAGAGGCTGCTTCCTGCCTACCGCATTGTGCACCTTCCCTCTGCGGGGAGCAGCCGGGAGCTTTCGATAGGCGTGATCGGCGTTAGCCCTCCTTACGAGCTCACCTGGCAACCGCCCCCAGGCACCGAAAAAGCCCGCTTTGCAGACCCAGTGCCTGAGGTGCAGAGTGCAGTAGCTGTTCTTCGGAAACAGTGCGATGTCATTGTGCTTCTCACTTTCATGACTTGGGCCGAGGCACATGAGCTGGCCGAGAAGGTGCAAGGCGTTCACGTGGTGGTAGTAGGCAACTCAGGCTACCAGAACCAGGAGGCATCGCTGGAGAATGGCGTGCTCTTCCTGCCGGGTGGGCGACAGGGAAAGCTGGCGCGCGTGGCGACCGTGCAGATCGACGAGAAAGGAGTCAGTTCGTTTACCGCCAAAGAGAAGCCTTTGGATGACTCTTTCCCTGACGATCCTGACATGGTGGCAGTGTTGAAAGAGCACGAGAAGCGGCTGGAAGAGTGGCGCGCCTCTTTGATGCAGAGTCCAGGCGTACGTCCCAAATGATGGGGGACGAAAGTGCGCTGCGATGGGTTAGGAAGGGCAACGACGTCGGATGACCGAGCGACTTTACTGGCTTGATGCATACTTGCGGGAGTTTGAGGCCCAAGCCGTGGAGGTGAGGCCTGCTGAGCACGGCTGTGCGGTCATACTGGACAGGACTGCCTTCTACCCCACGTCAGGCGGACAGATGCATGACACCGGGCAATTGGCCGGCTGCCCAGTGGATGATGTGGCAGAAGAGGATGGGATGGTCATCCACAAGGTCCACGGGCACGTTGCTGAAGGAACGACTGTGCACTGCAGCGTAGACTGGGACCGTCGCTTTGACTTTATGCAGCAGCACACTGCTTTCCACGTCCTTGCCCAGGCATTTCTGCGCGTGACCGGGGCGCAGACGCTTTCCTCCCATCTGGGCGAGGAGGCTTCTACCCTGGAACTGGCGCTCGCCGAGATCGGGCAAGAAGCCCTTGCGGCCGTGGAGGAGCTTGCCAATCGTGTGCTCTGGGAGAATCGCCCTGTGCGCAGCTTCTTCGTGGAAGCCGACGAAGCGGCGCAGCTCCCCCTGCGCAAGAGGCCTGCAATCAATGGCCCCATTCGCCTGGTCGAAATTGCCGATTTTGACCTTGACCCCTGCAGTGGGACGCACGTGGCCGCAACTGGGGAAGTGGGCCTGGTGAAGATTGTGGGGAGGGAGAAGCTCCGGGGCCATCTGAGGTTTCGCTTCGTGGCCGGAAGGCGTGCTCTGCGCGACTATACGCGGAAGGCTGCGACTTTAGAGGCATTGGCAGGCGAGCTAACGACTGGCGAAGGGGAGGTGCTATCGTCGGTGCGCAAGTTGCGTGAGGAACTGCAGAGCACAACGCGGCAGCTGCGCGCAAGTCAGGAACGCCTTTTGGTTGCCCTCCGGGAAAGGCTTCTCTCAGGCCCCTCGGAGTCAATACTTCGAGTCGTCGAGGAGCTCGAAGGCCTCGACTGGGCGCTGGTGCGTAAACTCGCCTTCCAGCTCCTGGACGGCGGCATCCCCACCGTCGTCTTGGCGCAGTCGAGCCCGGTCGTGCACGTGGCGGTGGGCACCAGGCTCCACGGCCCCGACCTGCGGACATTGGTCCCGGAACTTTGCACTCGTCTCGGCGCCAAAGGAGGCGGGCGTCCCAATTTTGTGGAGGTAGCAGGAGGGCAGCGAGAGCACCTGGGCGCCACGCTGGCCTGGCTCGATCAGGCGGTCGAACGGCTGGCGAGGAAGGCAGTGGGAAGTTAGCCTATGAATGTGGTACGCGAGGTGGTCACTCCGCGACAAAAATTCTGCTTGATTTTGTCGGCGGGAATGCTTACTTTTTCGACGCGTTAAGGGGCTGTAGCTCAGCTGGGAGAGCGCTTGTCTGGCAGACAAGAGGTCGACGGTTCAAATCCGTTCAGCTCCACTGTAAGCAAGCAAAAAGGGCCTTGACGAAGGCCCTTTTTTGTTCACCGCGAGTGGAGAGTCCCCACATCATAACTCGCGCATCGTCCACGCTCCCGCCGGCTCCTGACTCGCGGCTACAGTCTGGCGGCGAAATGTGCCTACGGTGATATAGCTGTACAGGTTTCGGCCGCAATTGTTGGGACATTGAAACTCGTTGAAGATTTGCTCACAATCCTCAGAGCTCGAAACAGTGAAATGCCTGACGTACCCGCATGCTTCGCAGGTGATGATCAACTGCTTCACTTCGATGTCGGTCATAGGTCTCTCCACGTCTTTTTCCGCTGCTGTACTGGCCACCGCCAGCGTGCAAGGTGGGTGCCAGCGTCGTGGGCGCGTAAGTGGCGTTCCCATCGTCCCTGGAGCTGGCGAACTACGGTTCAATTGTCTCATTGCCGAGACAACGTCTCACGTGAGCTACAGATGGAGGCCCTTGTGTGCTGAAACTTGTGGTGATTCTTCTCTTGTGTGTCCTGGTCGCTTGGTTGACCAAGCGAGCCAAGAAGAGCCAGCAGCAGGTGCGAAATATCCGTGCCCGTCACCTCTCGCGCTGGCGAGAGCGGCACCCACCAAGTTGAATGGTGCCCGAAGGCGGCGCCAGTGGTGAAGGACAAGAGCGTTTTTCGCTTGCACCGTCCAGGACGATTTGTTACATTTGACACGCTCAAGCATACCGGTCCCTTCTGAGCAGGTAGTGGCAATTCGTTCATTCGAGGAGTACCATGGATCGACCGTGGCTCGCCTCCTACGACCAGCCAGTCAGTCGGACGCTTGATGTCCCCAGCGTACCGATCACCCATTTGCTGTCTTCTGCTGTTGCCGAACAGCCGCAGGGCACAGCGATCCACTTTTTTGGTCGGGCCATCACCTATGGCGAACTCGGGAGCCTGGTTGACCGTTTCGCAAACGCCCTGCACCGGTTGGGCGTGCAGCGAGGGGAGCGAGTGGCCATCGCACTCCCCAACGTCCCGCAATACGTCATTGCCCATTGGGCAATCATGCGACTGGGAGCCCTGGTGGTCCCCACCAATCCTCTGTACACCGAGCGAGAACTCGGCCATCAGCTGCACGACAGCGGTGCGGAGACGGTGGTAATCCTTGACCTGTTGCTGCCCCGTCTGGAGCGAATCCGCCAGCATCTTCCCATCAAGCATGTCATCGTGGCCTCGATTGATGATTTTTTGCCGCCGCTGCCAAGACT
>JACIZP010000369.1 GCA_014359355.1 Calditrichota bacterium
ATCAGGAGAAGAGAAAACCCAAGACCCCCGAAGTTGAGGCTCACATCGCTCCCCATGACAGTGAAGCGGGTGTTGAGGACGGCCATCACTAGGCTCAACACCAGAAGGAAGCGCCGCAGCGGGGTCAGTTTGGCGAGCATACTCATCCCGACCCAGACGACCACGTAGACCCAGCGCACCAGGCGATGGGTCCGCTTTAGCGACTCGCGTCGCTCGGGTTCGACGTAAAAGTGGTAGATGTCGCGCAATTCCTGGCGCAGGCCGCGCAGCAGAGCGTGGCTCTTCAGCTCGTGCAGGCCCGCTCCTGCGGCGCCTTTCTTCTTCCTGCCCCGCTCAGAGCTCTGCATAGTCTCACCTCGAATGGTGCCTTTCTTCAAGGACCTACGTACACCGTGCTGATACTGGTCTTTGCGTCGGAAAGTTGCACCGGACTCTACGTGCCTCTCGGCGGCGGCAGTCATCAATTGAGGACGCGGCAGACCAATCCTTTGAGATATCCCCCCTCAGGAAAGCTCAGCGCGACCGGGTGGTCGCAGGCCTGGCCCAAGCGAGCTATGATCTGTGCGCTGCGACCGGCGTCCAGCGCGGCGTCGGCAACGATTTTCTGGAAAAGCTCAGGCGCAATCAGCCCGGAGCACGAAAAGGTGACGAGCACCCCCCGTGGGCGGAGCAGTTTGAAAGCCAACAGGTTGATGTCCTTGTAGCCGCGGCTTGCCTTGGGAACCTGTGCCTGCGAGTCCGCAAACTTTGGTGGGTCCAGGATGACCACGTCGAACTGGCGTCCGCTGTCCCGCAAGCGACGCAGCTCCTGGAAGGCATCCCCTTGGATGAATTCTGCAGCGTTGGCGTCAATGCCATTGAGGGCCAGGTTGCGACGAGCAAGGGCCAGGGCCTCGGCGGAGGACTCGATGTTGGTCACGGCCGCAGCTCCGCCGAGCAGCGCCCAGATGGCGAATGCGCCGGTGTACGCAAAGCAGTTGAGCACCTGCATGCCCTGGCAATACCTTGCTGCCAGAGCTCGATTCTCCCGCTGGTCGAGGTAGAAGCCGGTCTTGTGGCCGCGCACCAGGTCCACCAAGAAGCGGCATTGCCCCTCGCGGATTTCAACCAACTCAGGAGGGGATTGGCCCCAGAGCAGGCCTGTTCTGGGGGACAAACCCTCTTTGCTGCGCACGTCTACGTCCGAGCGCTCGTAGATGCCCTGGCATGGCACCAGCTCGGCCAGCGCTTCCACGAGCGTTTGCCGCCATGCCTCGCTGCCGGCTGAGAGAAACTGACAGACTAAGAACTCGTCATAACGGTCGACGATGAGCCCGGGCAGCCCGTCTGACTCGGCGTTCACAAGACGGAATGCAGTGGTGGTCCCGCCCTGGATGAGCGAAGCGCGTGCCGCGATGGCTCGGGTCAGGCGCGCGCGGAAAAAGGCCCCATCCACCTCCTCGGCCGGGTCAAAGGTCCAGACGCGCACCATGATCTGAGAGTGGGGCGAGAAGGCGCCGCGCCCCAAGACCTCCCCCTCGGCGCTGACGATGTCCACTGTCTCGCCTGGGTGCGGCCCGCCTTCCACTTTGGCAATTGCCCCGGCAAAAATCCAGGGGTGCCACCTGCGGAGCGACTTGTCGCGGCCGGCTTTCAGGAAAACTCGGGCCATTCGCTTGCCTTTCTGCAACGTGCTTCACGAGAGTAAGGCGTGTGCACTAGCGCTCGCCAGCGCCCTTGACGGAGCTGCTGCACTCTCGCCGCCTTCACTTGATGACGAGCACCTTGGCGCCTCTGATCTTGCGCCCCTTGAGGTCGTGCAGGGCCGTGTTCGCTTCCTCAAGGGGATATTCCTCGACCTCCGGAACTATGGGAATCTCGGCGGCAAGGGCTAAGAACTCGCGCACGTCTCGCCGTGTGACATTGGCCACCGACTTTATCTCCTTCTCCAGCCACAGGTGCCGCGGATAGTCCAAAGCCAGGAGCTCCTCCTTGTCCGCTTCTTCTTTGCGGATAGCATTGATGACCAGCCGTCCGCCGGGAGCCAACCGCTCCAGTGCTGCCACCACCGGCCGCCACACTGGCGTCGTGTCGATGATGCAGTGCAGTGGGGCAGGCGGGAAATCGTCGGTGTCGCCTGCCCACGTGGCACCCAACTGCCGCGCAAACTCGCGCTCTCCCTCTGAACGAGCAAAGACGTAGATCTCGCTGTGGGGAAAACGGTGCTTGGCCATCTTCAGCACCAGGTGTCCTGAGGCGCCGAACCCCGTGAGGCCCAGCCTTTGGCCATCGCGCATGCCAGTGAGTGCCAAGGAGCGGTAACCGATGGCACCCGCGCACAGGAGCGGTGCCGCCTCGGTGTCGGAAAAGCGTTCCGGAATCGGGTACACAAACTGCTCGGGCGCAACCATGTACTCCGCATAGCCCCCGTTGGCGTCCCGCCCGGTGGCGCGAAAGTCAGGACACAGGTTCTCCTGGCCGCTTTGACAGTACTCGCATTTGCCGCAAGCGGAGAATATCCATGCCACGCCTACGCGCTCCCCCGCCCGCCGCGTCGTGACCCCTTTCCCGGTGGCGACAATCTGCCCCACCACCTGGTGCCCTAACACCACGGGCAACTGAGGCGGTGGCGTGCGCCCCTCGATCTCGTCCAACTCCGTGTGGCAGACGCCGCAGGCGGCCACCCTGATGAGCACCTCGCCGGTCTTCGGTTCTGGGTCAGGAAGCTCTGCCGGTTCGAGTGGCGGACGTCCTTCACCGACTGGACCCAACTCCCGCAACACCAATGCCTTCATGGCTTCTTCCTCGGCTATCCCTGAATCGCACTCTCTTGTTGGCTACAGTCACCATTCCTTCGAAGATCCGTGCAAACGCAAGCATGCGGTTATGGTGAGCTCAGCCGCACAATATGCTTGCAATCGTCTTCCTAAAGTTATATATTTCGCGCAAACCGTCAAGCACGAGGATTGCTTCCCCATGAGATTCGGCAAGCCCATATTTCCGTTCACAGCTTCACTCAGTTCGCAGCCCACGAGAGCGAATTCCTGCGCGCAGGCCATCTTCGCCTTCGCCATGGGCATGTTGATGCTTCATCCGCCTGGGAAGGGGCCGTGCTGATGTGAAAGGATTTGCAGAGCAGGTTCTCAAGCCCCTTCCCAACAGCCGGGAGGGGCTTTTGTTTTGCAGGCAAACCCGAGCAAGGCCTTGGCCGTAGGGCTTCGCCTGTGAATGCAGCAGGGCTCCCGCCCGGGAATCTCGAGAACGAACTTGGCAAGGTGTGGCCATGAGCGAAAAGACCATCGTGCACACACAGACGCTGCAAGTGGCAAGCGCAGAGCATCCTTTCCGCTTCGAGTGCGGCAAGAGCCTGGCGCACTTAGATGTGGCCTTTGAGACGTATGGAAAGCTCAACAGCGCCGGCGACAACGCCGTCTACGTGTGTCACGCCCTTACCGGCAGCGCACACGCGGCCTTTTTCAATGCCGCCCACGAAGAACGGCCGGGCTGGTGGGACGGCCTCATCGGCAGGGGCAAGTCCCTCGACCCGGACCGTTACTTCATCGTCTGCGCCAATCTCTTGGGGAGCTGCTACGGCACTACCGGCCCGTCGTCCAGCAATCCGGAGACTGACCAGCCCTTCGGGATGGCCTTCCCGCCGGTGACCACGCGCGACATGGTGAACCTGCAGAAGCGCCTCCTGGATGTCCTCGGCGTGAAGCAGTTGGCCTTGGTTCTGGGCGGTTCTTTGGGTGGCATGCTCACCTGGCAATGGATTGTGGACTATCCCGAATTCGTGCGGGCGGCCATTCCCATCGCCGGAACCGTGCAGGGCTCTCCCTGGATGATCGCCCTGAACGAGGTGGCCCGGCAGGCTATCTACAACGACCCGGCCTGGTGCGAAGGCAAGTACGCTGACCAAGGGCCAGCCGCCGGCCTGGCACTGGCCAGGATGATCGCTATGATCTCCTACCGCAGCCATCTGCAGTTTGCCCGCCGCTTCGGGCGGGAGAGGGTGCACGCCGAGCCAACACGCACATTGGATTTCCATAACCGCTTCCAGGTGGAGAGCTACCTGCACTACCAAGGGCAGAAGCTGGTGCAGCGCTTCGATGCCCGGTCCTACGTTTACCTGACCAAAGCCATGGACCTGCACGACGTGGCGCGCGGCTATGCAAGCCTCGAGGAGGCTCTGGCGCGCATCCAAGCCGAAGTGCTGGTCATCGGCATCGATAGCGACGTGCTCTACTTCCCCAGTGAGCTGCAGGAAACGGTGCGGACTCTGCAACGGCTGGGTAAGAAGGTCGCTTACGAGGAGCTCCATTCCATTTACGGCCACGATGCCTTCTTGGTCGAATACGACCAGCTCAACAAGCTCGTCGGCGAATTTCTACGCGGGAGGAACTGATGCGCGTCTTGAAATTCGGAGGGACCTCAGTTGGCGATGCCGAAGGTATCCGTACGGTGGGCCACATAATTGCTGGTCTGCGGGATAGGCCGATGGTCCTGGTCTTTTCTGCCATGGGCAAGACCACCGACCACTTGGCCGAAATCGGCGAAAAGGCCGCGCAGGGGAAGCTGGAGGACAGTCTCCGCATCGTGAAGGAGCTGGAAGGCTACCACCTCGGCGTGGCGAGGTGCCTGCTGCAAGGGCCTGCCAGTGCCGCCGAGGTCTTTGCCTTCTGCCAGGCGACTTTCCGTAGCATCGAGGAGATGGCGCAAGGGATCTCTGTGGTGGCCGATTTCTCCCCTGCTGTTCAGGATCGCCTGCTCGGTCAGGGCGAGCTCCTGTCCACGAGAATCATTGCCGCCTACCTGGCGCAGGGCAGGCTGCCGGTGGAGTGGGTGGACGCCCGGCGGCTGATCGTCACCGATGCCCGGCACACGCAGGCCGAGCCGCTTTTCGAGGAGACCGCCACCCGGTGTCGGGAGGTGCTTCTGCCGCTCGTGGCGGACGGGAAGATCCCGCTCACGCAAGGCTACATCGCTCGTTCTGCCTCAGGGCAGCCTACCACCTTAGGCCGGGGCGGTTCGGATTTCTCGGCAGCGCTGATCGGTGCGGCTCTCGGTGCGGAGGAGATTCAAATCTGGACGGACGTCGACGGCATCCTCACCGCCGATCCCTGGCTCGTACCGCAGGCCAAACACATTCCGGTGATGAGCTTCCAGGAAGCGGCAGAGCTGGCCTTCTTTGGTGCCCGCGTCCTGCATCCGAAGACTCTGGTACCCGCCGTAGAGCGGGGCATCCCGGTGCGCGTGCGTAACACCCGCAAGCCCGCAGGCGAAGGGACGCTGATCCTGGCTGAACCCGAGGAGAACGGCGTCGGCGTGAAGAGCATCGCCTACAAAGAGGGCATGACCGTGATTAACCTGGTCTCAACCCGCATGTTCAAGGCGCACGGCTTTCTCCGGCAGGTCTTCGACGTGTTCGACCGCCATCGCGTGTCGGCGGACCTGGTAGCCACCTCGGAGGTGTCGGTCGCCATCGCTCTGCAGGACGCCAGTCGTCTGCCTGAGATGCTCGCCGAGTTGCAGGCGTTCGGGACGGTGACGGTGAAGCCACACCAGGCGGTGGTCTGCGTCGTGGGGGAGAAGCTGAAGGACACCCCGGGCATCGTCAGCCAAGTTTTCCAGGACCTGGCCGATGTGAAAGTCTCCATGGTCTCGCAGGGTGGCTCGGAGATCAATCTCAGCTTCGTGATCGATGAAGGCGACCTGCCAGTAGTCGTGAGCCGGCTGCATCGTCGCTTTTTCGAGTGAGAAAGGCCGCTTGGCGGCGATCGTTGACATGCGACTTTGGTGGAGATGACGATGTCCATGCACACGCGCGTAGGAATTCTGGGCGCAACAGGGGCTGTGGGTCAACGATTGGTGCAGATCCTGGCCGACCATCCGTGGTTCGAGGTGACATCGGTCGCCGCCTCGGAGCGCTCGGCGGGTCGACGTTATGGGGAGGCGGTGCGCTGGCTCCTGCCTGGCCCGATTCCCGCCTCCGTGGCGCGGCTGCAGGTCGTGCCGGCCGTGCCCGAGCGTGTGCCAGAGGAGGTGGTCTTTTCCGCGCTCGACGCGAACGTGGCCACCGAGGCAGAGCTGGCCTTTCGGGCGGCGGGCCGCACGGTCATAAGCAACGCCAGCAGCCATCGCCTGCACCCCGAGGTGCCTCTGGTCATCCCGGAAATCAATGCGGATCACTTGGCGCTCGCGGAGCGGCAGCGGCAAAAATACGGCGGGGCTATCGTCACCAATCCCAACTGCACCACCATCGGTCTCTGCCTGGCCCTGGAGCCGTTGCGCCGGCGCTTTAGCCTTAGGCGGGTGCTGGTCACCACGCTGCAGGCGCTCTCCGGGGCGGGCTACCCGGGCGTGCCGTCGCTGGAGGCGGTGGACAATGTGCTGCCGGAGATCGCGGGCGAGGAGCAGAAGGTGGAAACCGAGCCGCGCAAGATTTTCGGCCGCCTGACTGGGGAGGGCGTGGAACTTGCCGACGTGGCGATCAGCGCGCAGTGCAATCGCGTGCCTGTGCGGGAAGGGCATCTGCTGTCAGTTTCGGTGGAACTCGGCGCAAAGGGGACGTTGGAGGAGGTGAAGCAGGCCTTTCTGGACTATCGCTCGCCGCTCTCCGGCCTGCGGCTCCCCTCCGCGCCGGAAAGGCCGGTGCTCCTGGCGGAGGCGCCCTGCCGCCCGCAGCCGCTCTTAGACCGCGACGTTGCAAGCGGCATGGTGGTGACCGTGGGTCGCGTGCGCCCCTGTCCGGTTCTTGATTACCGCTTTGTGGCCCTGGTGCACAACACGCTGCGCGGCGCCGCCGGGGGCACGGTCCTGATAGGGGAGGTGGTGGTCAAAGGTTCCCGGCTCCTACGGGCGCAGAAAGCCCCTCGCCAATAGCCACGCGGTGAGCAAGGGACAAGGTGGGGCCGACCAGCAGGTCCAAGACGGGATCTTCGCCCGCTGGCCGCCGCGGTGCTCCTCCCCAAAAAGAAAAAAGCCGCCTCCGCCTGGAGACGGCTGTCGTTCAAAGCATTCGGGGTTGGTCTTACACGTCACTCGTCATAATGAACAGCGGCTGGCGCATGAAGGTCTCGTACTTCGGGCGCAGGCGGTCGGTGTTGTAGTACTTCTCCACGTCCACGACCTTCTTCCGCCCGGTAAAGACCACGTCCAGCGGCACATTGTCGTACACGCCGTTGCGCAGGCTTATCAGACGCCCGAAGGACTTTTGCAGCACCAGGTCCAGCGCCAAGTTGCCGAAGGCCATCGGCACGATGGAGTCGATGGCGTCAGGGTCACCGCAACGCACTAAGTAACCCAGCCGCTGGTTCACCACATTGATGCGCTGCCCATTGTTGTACTTGGGCGAGAGCTCCTTCAGACGCGCCGCCACTTTGTCGCCCACGCCCCCGAGCTTCTTATGGCCAAACTGGTCTGCCTCATCGCTCTCGAAGCACATCTCCTTGTCGTCGGTCATCACCGCACCTTCCGAGACCAGCACCACCGCGTAGTTGCTGGGGTGATGTCTGCGGTCTTCCACCAGGAGCTCGGTCAAACGCTCGATGTCAAAGGGGTATTCCGGAATCACGCAGCGGTCAGCAGCTCCCGCCATGGTGGGAAGCATTGCCGTGAAGCCGGCATAGCGGCCAAACACCTCGATGACCAGGAAGCGCTCGTGCGAGCCGGCGGTGGTGCGCAGCTTATGGGTGAGCTCGATGGTCCGCGTTACGCAGGTGCTGAAGCCGATGCAGTAGTCAGTGCCTGGAACATCGTTGTCCATGGTCTTGGGGATGGCCACCACCTTCACACCTTCCTTGTGCAGGCGATAGGCGTAGCTCAGGGTATCGTCCCCGCCGATGGGAATCAGACAGTCGATGCCCAGGTACTCCAGGTTTTTCAGCACCTCTTCTGTCACGTCGTTGATTTCGTCCTGGTACTTGTCCCGCAGATGAGGCGGCACGTTGCTCTTGGGCAGATGGCTGGGTCGCGTGCGCGAGGTGTGCAAGAAAGTGCCGCCGGTGCGTCCGGCGCGGTCGACGATCTCCTCAGTCAGCACCTGGTAGCTGTGCCCATTGTCGGCGTCCTTGTCGCGCACCATGTCCACCAGACCTGCCCAGCCACGGCGAATGCCAATGACGCGGTAACCTTCCCGCAAAGCGCGAAAAGTCACTGCCCGGATGGCCGGGTTCAACCCTGGAACGTCTCCTCCTCCTGTCAGGATGCCGATAGTGCCTCTCGTTTTTGCCATAGCTGCATTTCTCCTGCTTACGGTTTTGACAACAGAGCGTCCACGAAGTTGTTGGGAACGCGGTTCATACCGCGTGACCCCAATTATATGCAAATGGCGCCAGATTTTCAAGTGGAAAATGCCCAAAGGGCATCGCATGGTGGGACGTATCTCTCTCTTCTGTCAGCATATTCCTGCATGGGAGCCGCCGGCCAAAGCAGAGCACAATTCCGGCTGAAGCTGCTTCATTTTTGTCTTGACTTTTGCGAAATGAATTGCTATAATACAAACAGACGTCCGCATCAGCTGCCTGGTTCAGCGGCCGATCTCTCTGTGCGGCTGAACGGGAGGCAGGCGCGGTGGCGATGGGGGGCAGATCCAGTCCGGTGTTGCTTCTGTGGTGCCCGTTTGACTGCGGTGCAAACCAGGTCAGGAACGGAATGGCCCAGAAGGTCAGAGCGACCTCGGCAGCCTTGTATCTCCCAAGGCTGGGTCCGGGAAGATGTTCAGGTCAGAACACGCCAATCAGCGCGTCGGCAGGTGAGGAACTTTCCTCCGCTGATTGGCTTTTCTATTTTCGGATGCGGCATGTTTGCGGATGACGGTCTTGAGACGGAAGCGGAGGACGGATGAAAATCCATGAGTACCAAGCCAAAGAACTGCTGAAGAAGGGCGGGGTTGCAGTGCCCGAAGGTGGGGTGGCATTCTCCGGAGAGGAAGCGCAGCGCATTGCCGACCAGATCGGTGGCGAGAAAGTGGTGATCAAGGCGCAGATCCATGCCGGCGGCAGAGGAAAGGGTGGGGGCGTGCGGGTGGTGCCCAGGGCACAGGCTGGCAAAACCGCAGCAGAGATGATCGGCATGACCCTGGTGACCCACCAGACCGGGCCGGAGGGAAAGATAGTCCGCAAAGTGCTCGTGGAGCAGGCATTGGACATCGCGCGCGAGTTGTACGTCGGCATCGTGTTAGATCGCGCACGCAGCGCGCTGGTCTTTATGGCCAGCAGTGAAGGCGGCGTGGAGATCGAGAAGGTGGCGGCGGAGAGTCCAGAGAAGATCCTCAAGGAGTACATCGATCGCGGCCTCGGACTGCAGCCGTTCCAGGCGCGCAAGCTGGCGTTTGGCCTTGGTCTGCGCGGGGAGCAGCTCAAGAACGCTGTCCGCTTCTTCACTGCCCTGGCGCAGGCGTATTTGGCCTATGACTGCTCGCTGGCGGAGATCAATCCGCTGGTGGTCACCACAGACGGGCGCGTGCTGGCCCTTGACGCCAAGATCAATCTCGATGACAACGCCCTCTATCGTCACCCTGACTTGGCTGCCCTGCGGGACGTCGACGAAGAGGATCCGTTGGAGGTGGAGGCGGCCAAGTACGACCTCAACTACATCCGCCTGGACGGCACGGTGGGGTGCATGGTCAACGGGGCCGGGCTGGCGATGGCCACGATGGACATCATCAAGCTGGCGGGCGCGGAGCCGGCCAACTTCTTGGACGTGGGTGGCGGCGCCTCGGCAGAGACAGTGGAGAACGGCTTCCGCATCCTGTTGTCGGACAAGAACGTCAAGGCCGTGCTGATTAACATCTTCGGGGGCATCGTGCGGTGTGACCGCGTGGCGCGCGGAGTCATCGAGGCGGCACGCAAAGTTGACTTGCAGGTGCCCCTGGTGGTGCGCCTGGAGGGCACCAACGCCAAGGAAGCAGCGGAGCTATTGGCCACTTCTGGACTGAACTTCGCGGTGGCTACCACTTTTGCGGAGGCAGCCCAGAAGGTTGTGGAAGTGATGAAGAACTGAGCTGACATCGGTACGGAGAGGCGCAGGCAGGGAGGAACGGCATTGAGCATCCTGGTCGATAAGAACACGCGCGTGGTCGTGCAGGGGATCACCGGCGGGGAGGGCACATTTCACGCCCAACAGATGATGGCCTATGGCACCAAGATTGTGGCGGGAGTGACGCCCGACAAAGGCGGACAGCTCTGGGAGGGGAAGGTGCCGGTGTACAACACGGTTGAAGAAGCGGTGCAGCAGGAGGGGGCCAATGCATCGGTGATCTTTGTGCCGGCCGCCTTTTCTGCAGACGCCATTATGGAGGCGGCCGATGCGGGAGTGGACCTGGTCGTGTGCATCACTGAGGGCATCCCCACGGCTGACATGCTGAAGGTGTACGAATTTTTGCGTGGGCGAAAGACGCGGCTGGTTGGTCCGAACTGTCCGGGTGTGATCTCGCCGGGCAAGTGCAAGTTGGGCATCATGCCTGGGGCCATTCACAAGGAAGGCCGGGTGGGTGTGGTCTCGCGCAGCGGTACCCTCACCTACGAGGCGGTATGGCAATTGACCACCCTGGGTATTGGCCAATCAACCTGCATCGGCATCGGTGGCGATCCCATCATCGGCACCAGCTTTGTGGATGCCTTGCGCCTTTTTGAGGAAGATCCGGAGACCGAGGCGGTGGTGCTCATCGGTGAGATTGGCGGGACGGCCGAGGAAGAAGCTGCGGCCTTTGTGAAGGCCGGCATGAGCAAGCCAGTAGTCAGCTTCATTGCCGGGCGCACGGCGCCTCCAGGCAGGCGGATGGGACATGCGGGAGCCATCATCGCTGGTGGGAAGGGCACGGCTGCCGAGAAGATGGCCGCCCTGCGCGACGCCGGCGTTACCGTGTGCGAGAGCCCTGCCACCATCGGCCAGACAGTGGCCCGCGTACTGGGAAGATAAGCACCGGCAACACGGAGGTGGGAAGATGCAGTTCTGGCGCGTTCCCCTGGATGCGGACAGAATGAAGGTACCACGCGGCACCGTGCACATCGTCAAGGAGCGGTGCAAAGGGTGTGGCTTCTGCGTCGAGTACTGTCCCAAGGATGTGCTGGAGATGTCCGACGAGTTCAACTCCAAAGGATATCACCCCCCGTACGTGAAGAGGGAGGGCGAGTGCGTTAACTGCGACCTTTGTGAGAGCATCTGCCCGGAGTTTGCCATTTTCAGTGTGTCCGAGGAGGAGGCAACAGAGAGCGCGGTCTCGTAGTGGGTGGCTTTGCACGGACAGGCGCGGGAGGAGAGCGTTGAAAGCGGATCCGAAAGGAGTCTTAACTGGCGAGCACTACCTGGACGGTGACCATGCGTGTGCGGAGGGTGCCCTTGCCGCAGGGTGTCGCTTCTTCGCCGGCTATCCCATTACCCCCTCCACCGAGGTGGCCGAGCGCATCGCCGAGCGTTTTCCGCAAGTGGGGGGCATTTTCATTCAGATGGAGGACGAGCTCGGCTCCATGGCGGCAGTGGTGGGAGCAGCGTGGGGTGGGGCAAAGGCTATGACCGTCACCTCAGGGCCAGGTTTCTCGCTGATGATGGAGAACATTGGCCTGGCGGCGATGATGGAGACGCCCTGCGTGGTGGTCAACGTCCAGCGCGGTGGGCCCTCCACCGGCTTGCCCACCATGGTGGGCCAGGCGGACATGATGCAGGCGCGCTGGGGCTCGCATGGCGACTATGAGATCATCGCCCTCTGCCCCAATTCACCGCAAGAGGCGTTTAATCTGACCATCGAGGCATTCAACCTTTCCGAACAGTACCGCGTGCCTGTGCTTCTGATGATGGACGAGTGCGTGGGGCACATGACCGAGAAGGTGGTTATCCCGGAGGCAGACCAGATCGAGCTGGTGCCCCGCCGCTACACCAAGAAGCCACCAAGCCAGTACCTGCCGTACGAGCCCTGCGAGGACCTGGTGCCGGAGATCATCAAGGCGGGCGATGGCTACCGCATCCACAGCACGGGTCTGACGCACGATGAGCGCGGCTACCCGGTGATGAGCGCCGAGGCGCAGAACAAGTTGGTGCGACGCCTGGTGGACAAAATCCGCAAGAATGCCGACAAGATAGTGCGCATCGAAGAACATGGCACCGAGAAAGCCGATGTGGTGGTGGTCTCCTACGGCATCACCAACCGCGTGGTACAGGCGGCACTGGCCGAAGCGCGTAAGGCGGGGATCAAAGTGGGGGACCTGAAGCTGGTCACCGTATGGCCTTTCCCGGAGAAGCGCATTGCTGAACTGGCCGAGCGGATCAAGGCCTTCGTGGTGCCCGAGATAAACTTTGGCCAGATCATTCTGGAAGTGGAACGGTGCGCGCACGGCAAAGTGCCGTGCTACCCGGTCTCCCACGGTGGTGGCGGTGTGCATGAACCCGAGGAAATCTTCAAAGTCATTGAGGAGGCGGCCAGATGACGCAAGGAGCAGTTGTCAACGAGCCAGAGCTGCGGCATGAGCATCCGTTGGAGCCATTTCTGCGCATGGACCGCATCCCGCACATTTGGTGCCCTACCTGCGGCATCGGTACCTCGGTCTCCTGTTTCTTGAATGCGCTCCAAGATTCTGGCCTGCCGCTGGACAAGGTGGCCATTGTCTCGGGGATCGGCTGCACGGGCAGAGTAGCCGGCTACGTGAAGTTGGATTCGTTCCACACCACGCACGGGCGCCCCATCGCCTTTGCCACGGGCCTGAAGTTAGCCAACCCCGAGCTCAAGGTGGTGGTGTTCAGCGGTGACGGCGACCTGATTGCCATCGGCGGCAACCACTTCATTCACGCGGCGCGGCGGAACATGGATATCACTGTGATCTGCGTGAACAACTTTATTTATGCCATGACCGGCGGCCAGCTCGGACCGACCACGCCGGTCATGGCCAACTGCTCTACGTCGCCGTACGGCAACTTTGAGCGGCCGTTTAACATCCCGCTGCTTGCCGCCTCCTGTGGGGCGGTCTATGTGGCGCGCTGGACTGCCCTGCACATCCGGCGGTTGACCAAGGCGATGACTGAGGCGCTGCTCAAGCCGGGCTTTTCGGTGGTGGAGGTGATCGCGCCATGCTCTACGCTGTACGCGCGCCGCAACCGCCTGGGCACCGGCCTCGACCTTATGAAGTTCTACCACGACAACTGCGAAATCAGGCATGGCGCCGATCCCAAGGATTTGGACATCGGCTTCCAGCAGAAAATCATCGTCGGCAAGTTTGTCGATACGACGCGACCGACCTTCCTGGAGGCGTACAACGAGCACATGAAGAAGGTGCTGGGCGACGCCTTCCAGCCGTACGGGGTGCCGGCTGCCACACCAAGCAAGGCCGAGGAGACGAAGGCGGCATAATGGCGGTGCGAGCTGCACCACTCGGAGGAGCCAAGCACGATGCGCACAGAGATCCGGGTGTCAGGTTACGGTGGCCAGGGGGTGATCCTCGCCGGCTACATCATCGGCAAGGCCACGGCCATTTTCGAGAAGAAGCACGCGACATTGACGCAGAGTTTTGGGCCAGAAGCGCGAGGCAGTGCCTGCAGTGCGCAGGTGATCTGTTCCGACGAGCCGATTCACTATCCGTACATCCGCAGGCCTAATATTCTCATCGCCATGTCGCAGGAGGCCTACACCAAGTTCGAGCCGGAATTGGACCCCCAGGGCCTGTTGCTCATCGACGAAGACCTGGTGAAGGCCAAGCCGCCGCGCGACCAGATCCGCATGTTCGCGGTACCGGCCACGCGGCTGGCCGAGCAACTGGGGCGACGAATCGTGCTGAACATCGTCATGTTAGGCTTCTTCACTGCCGTGGCAGGCGCGGTGAGCAAGGAGGCCATGGAGAAGGCGGTGCTCAGTTCGATTCCCAAGGGCACTGAGGAGATCAACCGCAAGGCGTTCGAGACCGGGTACGACTACGGGGTGAAGTTGTTGGCCAGCCTGCCCCAGGAACAGGCGGCGAGCAGCGCCCCGAAGAAAAAGACCAGGAGTAGAGCCGCGGCCAAAGGGTAGGGTCATGCCCACGATCTCTTTCGCGTTTCGCGACAAGCTCAATGCCGTCATCGGCGGCGAGCTGCACAGCTACTGCTTCCAGTGCGGAGCTTGTGTGGGGGACTGCCCGGCGGCGCGCTATTCGCCGCGCTTCAATCCGCGCCTCATCATGCTGAAGTGCATCATGGGGGTTGCAGAGGAACTTCTCGCCCCGGACTCGATCATCTGGTTGTGCACCAACTGCTACAACTGCTACGAACGCTGTCCCCAAGATGTGCGGCCGGTGGAGGTGATCATCGCCTTGAAGAACTTGGCGCGCGCCCAGCAACACGCGCCCCAGAAGGTCGAGGCGATGGTGAACAGCGTCAAGGCGCAGGGACTGACGGCGACCGTGACCAGCGCCACCGAGCGCATTCGCACCGAATTGGGGTTGTTACCCCTGCCGCCAGTGCCGGTAGAGGAATTGAAAGAGTTGATGTAGATGGCCACGGCCTTGCGCTACATACCCTTCTTTGGCTGCATGATCGGCGTCAAGTACCCGCAGTTCGAGGCGGCCGTGCGCAAGACGGTGCCGGCACTGGGCATCGAGCTGGTGGATGTGCAAGGCTTTACGTGCTGCCCGGACCCCATCTATTTCAAGGCCTCCGACAAGATGGCCTGGCTGAGCATTGCCGCGCGTAACCTCACCTTGGCTGAGGAGGCGGGCCTGCCGATTGTCACCATGTGCAGCGGCTGTACGGCCACGCTTTCGGAGGTTAACCACCTGCTCACGCATGATAGCCAGCTTCGCGATAGAGTCAATGAACGCCTGCGGCGCATCGGTCGGGAATTCAAGGGCACTACCTCCGTGCGCCACATCGTGACGGTGGTGCGCGACCAGGTGGGCATCGACCGCGTGGCAGCCAGCGTGGTCAGGCCTCTCAGTGGCGTGCGCGTGGCCATCCACTATGGCTGCCACCTGCTGAAGCCGAGCAAGATCATGCAGGTGGACGACCCGGACCGGCCGCAAATCTTGGAGAGCCTGGTGCGCGCCACGGGGGCAGAACCCGTGGACCACGAAGAGCGGCTGCTCTGCTGCGGCAAGGCCTGCGAGGACGAGGAGATCCCGGCGCAGATGACGCGGGACGTCCTCACCTCGGTAAAGAGGCTTGGTGTGGACTGCATGGGGCTCATCTGTCCCACTTGCTTTGATGAATACGACCTCGGCCAGTTCAAATTGGCGCGCAAGTTTGGCACGCCGTTCGAACTGCCGGTGATCTACTACTTTCAGCTCTTAGGGCTGGCGCAAGGGTACGGACCTCAGGAGATGGGCTTGCATCGCCACAAGGTGAAGGTGGAACCGCTACTGGCGAAGATTGGCGCACAGTGAAGGAGCCATGCAGAAGGGCGTACTGGTCATAGGTGGTGGCATCGCCGGGATTCAGGCGGCATTAGACCTGGCCAATGCACGGGTCAAGGTCTACCTGGTGGAGAGGGCACCCAGCTTGGGCGGCCACATGGCCCAGCTGGACAAGACCTTCCCCACCATGGACTGCTCCATCTGAATCCTCGGCCCGAAGATGATGGATGCCGGTCGGCATCCGAACATCACCCTGTTTACCAACTCGGAAGTGGTCGGCTTGCGCGGCAGTGCGGGCGATTTCACGGCGACCGTGCGCCGCTATCCCCGCTACGTGGACGAGTCGCGCTGCACGGCGTGCGGCAAGTGCAGCGAGGTCTGCCCTGTAGTTGTGCCCAATGAATTCGACGTGGGTCTGGGGGCGCGCAAGGCCATCTATTCGCCTTTTGCCCAGGCAGTCCCCTCAGCCTACATAATCGACTGGGAGAATTGCCTCAACGGGCAGATCATCGTCTGTGGCCAGTGCAGCCGCGCCTGCGAGCGCAAGGCCATCGACTATGACATGCGGGCGCAGGATGTGGAGCTGCCCGTGGGGGCAGTCATTGTCGCCACCGGTTTCGACGTCTTTGACCCGTTTGCCATGAAGACCTACGGCTACAGTGTCTCCCCTGAAGTGATGACCGGCATTGAGTTCGAGCGCATGCTCAACGCCTCCGGGCCCACCCGCGGACACGTGATTCGCCCCTCGGACCGCAAGGTGCCGCGAAGGCTGGCCTTTGTGCAGTGTGTCGGCGTGCGGGGAGAACACGACTGCCAGTACTGCTCGCGGTTCTGCTGCATGAATTCGGTCAAGAACGCCTTGCTTGCCAAAGAGCACGAGCCGGGCATCGAAGAGGTGACCATTTTCTACTCCGACATCCGCGCCTTTGGCAAGGGTTATGAGGGCTTCTTTAACCGTTCCAAGAAATACGACTACATCCGTTACTTTCGCGGCAAGCCGTCGAAGATCGTGCGCGACCAGCAGAGTGGCGAACTGCGCATCTTCGTGGAGAACACTGCGACCGGCAGACCGGAGGTTGTCGTCGCCGACATGGTGGTGTTGGCCTCGGCTGGGGTGCCTGCCGAAGGCACGGCGCGATTGGCGCAGACACTGGGCATCGAACTGGATGAGACCGGCTTTTTCAAGGTCGCAGACCAAGCTGGCGAGCCGTTGGCCACCACCAGAGAGGGCATCTTCCTCTGCGGATGCGCGCGTGGCCCAGAGGACATCCCTGACTCGGTAGCGCAGGGGAGTGGCGCAGCTGCCGCGGCGCAACGCTTTGTGGCCGAGTCGCGTGTGGAGGAGGTGAAACGGGAGATCGTGCCGCTTCCCACCGACGGGCCCCCGCGCATCGGCGTGTTCCTGTGCCATTGTGGGGCAAACATTGCTGGTGTGGTGGATGTGCCAGGCGTAGCGGAGTGGGTGCGGCAACTACCCGGTGTGGTGCACGTGGAGGACAACCTCTTCTTGTGCTCGGACACTGGCCAGAAGCTGATTCAGCAGCGGGTTCTGGAAGAGAGGTTGAATCGAGTGGTGGTGGCTGCCTGTACACCGCGCACGCACGAGCCCATTTTTCAGGAGTCGTTGCGCCTCGTGGGGTTCAATCCCTACCTGTTCGAAATGGTCAACGTACGTGACCAGTGCAGTTGGGTGCACAGCCAGGAGCCTGAGCGGGCCACGCTGCGCGCCAGGGACCAGATCCGCATGGGAGTGGCGCGCGCGCATCGCTTGGAGCCTTTGCAGAAAAGGGAAATTCCCATCGAGCGCAGTGTGCTGGTCATCGGCGGGGGCATCGCCGGCATCGAGGCGGCGCTGCGGCTCGAGGCGCAGGGCTTCTCTGTCCACCTGGTGGAGAAGGAGGAGCAGCTCGGTGGGCGCCTCCGGGAGTTGCACCGCCTGGCGCCTGCCGATTTGCCTGCCCAGGGGCTGTTGCAACGCAAACTGGGCCAGCTGGCAGCCAGCAAGGTGAATGTGCTCACTGGCACAGAGGTCAAGGAAGTGTCGGGCTTTGTCGGCAATTTCGATGTGGTGACCACCGGCGGCCCGCTGCGCGTCGGGGCGCTCATCCTGGCCATTGGCGCGCAGCCCTATCAGCCGACGGAGGAGTTTGCCTATGGCCGTTCTGCGGCGGTGCTCACCAATTTCCAACTGGAGCAGCTCCTTCGCCAGGCGGAAGGGGTACCGCGGATCGGCGGCAAGCCTGTTACGCGCGTGGCCTTCATCCAGTGCGTCGGTTCGCGCGACCCGGAGAAGAACCCCAACTGCTCGCGCATCTGCTGTGTGACCACGGTCCGGCAGGCAAGGTTGCTGCGCAAGTTGGGCGCGGAGGTGGTGGTTTTTTATCGGGACATGCGCACGGCCAGCCACGGCGGCGAAGAAGCCTACCGGCAGGCGCGCGGCGAAGGGGTGATCTTTGTGCGGGTGCCGGATGACCGCCCGCCCGAGGTGAAGCCGCAGACAGCCGGCTGCCACGTGTGTGCCTACGATGCCCTCTTGCGCGACACGGTGGAGGTAGACGTCGACGCGGTGGTGCTGGCTGCCGGCCTCGTGCCCCGCGAGCCGGATACGTCGCAATTCAGGGAAATGCTCAAGGTGCCGTGTGGCCCGGATGGCTTTGTGATGGAGAGACATCCGAAATTGGGCCCGGTGGAGACCACCAGCGAAGGGATCTTCGTGGCCGGGTGCGTGCAAGGGCCAAAAGGTGTGGGCGACGCCTTGGCTCAAGCTGCTGCCGCCGCCGCTAAGGCGGCCATCCTCCTCAGTAGGGACAAGGTGTCGCTGGAGGCCACTACCTGCACGGTCATCGAGGAGCGCTGTCGCGCGTGCGGCACCTGCGTCAAGATCTGTCAGTTCCATGCACCTGAGCTGCACGAAGTGGCTCCGGGCGTGCGGGTGGCGCGCATCAATGAGGCGCTGTGCAAGGGGTGCGGTACCTGTGCCTCCTGGTGCCCGAGCGAGGCCATCAAGGCCCGCCACTTCACTGACGAGCAAATCGAGGCAATGTTGGAGGCCATGTTGCTGGAAGAGGTGGCCTGATGGAACAGTCGCAGCCATTCGAGCCCAAGATCGTGGCCTTTGCCTGCAACTGGTGTAGCTACGCGGGCGCCGACAACGCCGGGGTCAACCGCATTCAGTACTCACCCCAGTTCCGGGTCATCAAGACCATGTGTTCGGGGCGGGTGAGCCCGGCGCACATCCTCAAGGCCTTCGAGATGGGCGCCGACGGGGTGTTGGTCTCCGGCTGTCATTTCGGCGATTGCCACTACCTGTTCGGCAACTACCGGGCGGTGGAGCAGTTCGAGAAGGCTAAGAAACTCATCCGGCTATTGGGGTTGGAGGAGGAACGCTTGCGCTTGGAGTGGGTTTCGGCTGCCGAAGGGGTGCGCTGGGCTCGGCTGATCAACGAGTTCGTCGCGCAGATCACGCGGCTTGGGCCGAGTCCGCTGTCGCGGAACGGGAGAAAGTAGATGGAGCTGGACAGCGTTGCCAAAGGGACGAACGTCCTGGACTGTCTGGAGTGCGGCAAGTGCACCGGCACCTGTCCCATCGCGCGCTTTGACCGCAGCTTTTCGCCGCGCTACACCATAAGCAGCTTCCTGGCGGCCTCTGCGGAGGAGCTGATGCGCGATGAGCGTCTGTGGCGCTGCCTGACCTGCGGCCTGTGCAACTTGCGCTGCCCGGTGGATGTGCACTACAGCGAATTCACCCGCCGCCTGCGGGTGGTGGCCACCTCCAACGGACGGGAGCCCACCTGCTCGCACGGCGGGGCGCTGCAGTCGCTCATGAAGATCATGACTGCACCGGCCTTACAGCAGAACCGCATGGATTGGCTGACGGATGAGCTGAAAGTGGCCGAGAAGGGGGAGATACTGTACTTTGTTGGCTGCCTGCCCTATTTTGACGCTTTTTTCTCCGACTTGGCGGTGGACACCCTGAGCATTGCCCGGGGTGCCGTGAAGATCCTGAACCGCCTGGGCACCACGCCTGTGGTGATGAAGAACGAGCGCTGTTGTGGGCACGACCTGCTCTGGACGGGCGATGTGGAGCACGTGCAGAGTTTGGCAACCCACAACGTGCAGGCGATTCGCGAGACAGGGGCCAAGCTGGTGCTTTTTACCTGCGCCGAGTGCTACCGGACCTTCAAACTCGACTACCCGGGGCTGATCGGAGAGCTTGGGTTCGAGGTGGCCCACTTGTCCGAGTACCTTGGCAAGCAGATGGACACGTTGCCAATGCGAGGTGCCAGCACCGAGAGGGTGGCCGCCTTCCACGACCCATGCCGACTGGGGCGCCACCTGGAAGTGTACGACGCGCCGCGCACCGTGCTTTCCGCCCTGCCGGGTGTGCAGTTGCGCGAGATGGCCAAGAGCCGGGAGACGGCCATCTGCTGTGGCACCAGCGCCTGGATGAGCTGTGATCGCTACGCAAAGGCCCTCCAGGTCGCCCGGCTGCAGAGCGCCCGGGCCGCAGGGGCCGACCTTCTTGTGACTGCCTGTCCTAAGTGCTACATCCACTTTACCTGTGCCATGAAGAGCGAGGACTGTCCGGAGGCGGCGCGCATCGAGGTGAAAGACCTCACGGCCTTGGTGGCCGCGGCAATGTGACGGAGCGCCTGCCCGCGACAATGCGAACGATGACAAACAATGAGCAATGGGGCCCCGTCTCTGCTGGGGGCTGAAAGCGGGGGACACCATGGCTTGTCCACACCGCGGCCCGGCGCTGCAGGAGTGCAGCGAGTGCGAGCACGCAGCCGAGGGGCCCGAAGAGGCTATCTGCTGCGCAGAGGAGGAGCGTTATTTGTCTCTCCGTGTTTGGCGGCAGGTGGCGCTTGAGCAGCTTCTCATCAAACCGGGAGGAAAGATCCCATGAAGCGGAGCAGAGGAGTCGTGGCCGGAGTTGCCTTGCTGGTGCTGCTGTATGGCTTCTTGGCACAAGCACAGGCGAGGGAAGGGAGAGGGGGCGGGTACGGATACTTCTACCTCGGCAGCAGCATGGTGGACCTCGACAAGCTGAATGCCACGCTGAGGGTAAGCCGGTACCCAGAGTTCTCTAATCGCCTCTTAAGCATCGGAGGCGGGGGGCACGCGTTCTTCAAGCGCCTGGTGCTTGGCGGCCAGGGTCAGGCGTTGATGAGCAAGACTACCGATGTCAGCGTCGGTGGCATTCCGTACAAGGCCAGCCTGGCTGCAGGGATCGGCTTCTTTGACATCGGCTATCTGCTCACCCCGCGCGGCAACCTGAAGGTCTACCCGATGCTCGGCATTGGTGGCGGCGGCCTGGAGTTGGCGATCGAGGAGAAGCAGCCTCCCTCCTTTGAGCAAATCCTCGCGCATCCCAATCGCAGCACCCGCCTTTCAGCTGGGTTGTTCTTGGTGAATTTTGCCCTGGGTGTTGACTACTTTGTGCTGACCAGGCAGGACGAGGAGGGAATCGGCGGGCTGGTGTTTGGCGTGGAGTTGGGATACACGTACACCCCATTCGCAGGAGGGTGGCAGGCGGAGGAGATTGACATCTCCGGAGGCCCGGATGCCTCCCTGACCGGGCCCTACCTGCGGCTGAAGATCGGAGGGGGAGGGAAGAGACGCTGAGGCATGGTGAGCAGGCGGGGGCCTGCCCATCCACAAAGCCGGGAGTGAGCCGATGGGAGAGAATCTTCCGCGCATCGGTGTGTTTGTCTGCGACTGCGGCCTGAACATCGCGGGTGCCGTAGACACCGCGGCGGTGGCCGAGTACGCCAAGACCTTGCCAGGAGTGGTGGCGGTCATTCGTAACACCTACACCTGTGCCGACCCTGGGCAGAACGAGATCAAAAGGGCCATTGTCGAGCACAAGCTCGAGCGCGTGGTGGTGGCATCGTGCACCCCCAAGATCCACGAGCCGACCTTCCGCAATTGCGTGGAGGAGGCAGGGCTCAACAAGTACCTCTTTGAGATGGCCAACATCCGCGAGCACTGCAGTTGGGTACACCAGTACGACCGCGCGGCTGCCACCGAGAAGGCGAAAGACCTGGTGCGCAGT
>JACIZP010000370.1 GCA_014359355.1 Calditrichota bacterium
TGTCAGAGTTTGGGAGGCCGATCCAGCAAAACAAGGATTGAAACAAGATGCAATGGTCAGTCTCGCGCCAAACGGCCAGTCTGGTTTGGGAGGCCGATCCAGCAAAATGAGGATTGAAGCGGGGTCCAACGCCGCTTTCCGGCCGGAACGACACCATCTCTCACCAGCTCACATGGCAGGAAGGGGCAGAAAGGCCCACCTGCGCGCCATCGGATGCCCAGCAGGCGCGCCACCGCGGCAAGGATTGACACTGCCTCCCGGTGCGCACCCCCATGTTCGGGCGTTCCCCAGCCAGAGAGGGACTCAGCGTCCACGATGCCCACGGCCGCTTTCTGACTGGTGGCGAGCTGCCCAAGGGAAAAAGGAAGCAGAGGGATGACTCGTGCGCGTGATTTCCGTAGGTGGTTACGGCGGGCCCAGTGCTTGCTTCTGGTGTGCGTCGCATCTCTTGCCGTCAACGCTGCAGGCCAGGAGGTTTGCCCTTCTGCAGATAGCATCTACGCCCACATTCGGCATTTGAGCGAGACCATCGGCCCGCGGCCCATGGGCTCGCCGGCGGAGCAGGCAGCCTTGCGATGGGCAGTAGCCACCTTTCGCCGCTTGGGCGCGGATTCCGCTTACCTCATGCCTTTCCGCAAAGTGCCCCAAGCCAGCCCCCACCTGAATACTACTAGTGGCAACGCCGTCGCCCTGTTCCGCGGCACGAGCGACTCGCTCATCATCATTGGCGGCCACATCGACTCTGCGGGACCGGAGGTGCCCGGTGCCAACGACGACGCCTCCGGCGTGGCCACGGTCCTGGAGCTTGCCCGGGTGTGGAAAGACCGCCCGCGCCGCTACACCATGCTGTTTGTCGCCTTTGGCGGCGAGGAAAGGGGTCTGTTGGGTTCCACCTTCTTCGCCGAGCACTTTCGCGACCTGCCGAAGGCAATGCTGATGCTCTCCTTGGACATGACCGGGGCAGACGGGCCCATCGTGCCCATGTTCGAGACCAGGAAAGCACAGGCCCCTGAGTGGCTGGTGAGAGACGCCTTTGCAGCCGACGCCACGCTCGGCCATGATCTGCTCTTCTACCCCACGCACTTTACCACCCTGAACAGCCTCGGCAAAGGGGCTGGTTCGGACCATGAGCCTTTTCTCAGCAAGAACGTGCCAGCCATCGACTTTACGGTGGGTTTGAACACCTCTCCGATCCACACGCCGCACGACAACATCCTGGCCATCCGCAAGGACAAGCTGGCTCAATATGCGCGGTTTGTTGACTCGCTGCTCCTGCGTTACCAGAGCCAAGGCGTACCCAGCGCCAATTCCCCTCGGTTTATGCTGTGGCAGGTGCGTGGTCGGCTTCTCTTCGTCCCCTGGTGGGCGGTCACTGCGGTGGTCGTGGGCGCGCTGGTGTTGGCACCTGTGTCGCTTTTTGTCGCCCGCCGTGCTCGGCTGCGTCTGCCGCGCCAACGGCGTAGCAGGCTCACCTCTCTGAAGCTCCTGGTGCTCTGGGTGTTCGTGGTCCTCTGTGCCCAGGCGGGCGAGGCGCTGCTGCAGGAGATTCTTGGGTTGCGCCACCCGTGGGTGGTGCATGTCTGGGCCTACGTCGGCTATGCGGGCGTCTGGGCGGTAGCGGGTTTGTGGCTCGCGCTGCAGACCACGCGGGTGTGGCGTTTCTCCCAGGACCCCTACGTCTACAGCCGTTTTGCCCTGATCTTCCTTGCCGTGATGACCGCCGTGCTCATGCCTCTGAGCACCAGGCTTGCCTTCTACCCGGCAATGGCTCTGTTGCTCTTGGCGCTGGCCGTGCTCGTGCCGCTGCCGCCGCTGCGGGCTGCGCTCTGCTTGGCCGCGCCACTGCCCCTTTTCCGCCTGCTTCTGATGGAGGCGCTCCCCATGGGCGCCCGCCTTTTCGCCCACAGCGCCTACGCAGTGGACACCTTCTGGCGCTCGTTCGCCATGACGACGCTCCTCTCCGCACTGTTGGTTGGCTGGCTCGCCCCGGTCCTTTTTATCCTCGGGTACATGGTCAGGGCCATCCCCGGTCTCTCGCTGGTGCTGAAGTCGGTACGACGCGTTGGCTTCGGGGCGGTGCCGTTGGCGGCAGTCGTGGGGTATGGGTTTGTGCTCTCGCGGCTGCCCGCCTACAACGAGATCTGGCGGCCCATGGTGCGCGTGACCGCCGAATACCGGCTCCCGGCGAAGCGCAGCGCGCTCCACTTGGCCAGCGACGAATACCTGCGCGGGGTGAAGCTGCAAGCAGACACTGTGTCCAGGTACTACGCCGGCAGGGTGCACAGCGACTCCTTGGTGGTGCCATTCGCTGCCGACTGGCTGACAATCGAGGGCAGGGAATCCGTGCGCCCGGGCGTGAGCGACACGGTGACTGTTGACTGGCGCTTCTCCTTTGCCCACCCGCCGTACAACCTCGCCGTGAATATCACTGCGGACAGCGGCAGGGTGGACACGGTCGTTTCGGATCTTGCTTTCCGCAAGGGCAAACGAGGCCTCTTCTTTTCCTGGAGTGCCTGGCCAAGCTCTCCGGTGGATCTCCGTGCCACGCTGGTGCTGCGCGGGGCGAGCATGCTGGTGCGGCGCGTGACTGCCACCTACACTGAATTGCCGCTGCTAATCGCGATCACTGCGCCGGAGGCGGACGTCATCTCCCGCACGCGGGTGACGCACACGGATACCCTCAGGCTGGCGCGGACATCCGCTACCGGCGGAAGGTAAGGAAAACCAGTCCGTTTCACGCAGCCGAAATCCGTGGAGGAACCTGGGGCGCTGGGACATACGCCAGGCCATGCGTCGGCCGCTAAGGATGAGCGCCTGCATGGGTAGAAAAAAGTTCTTGCATGTCAGTTCGCGGGTTGCTAAATTCGCGTGGAGTTCGGGGTCCAGAAAGCAGGTTTCGCCTTTGGGAGGGAGCTATGAACGAGCAAAGCGCGCGGTGCCTCCGCTTGGGTCTGGTTGTGGTCGCCCTTGCCGCAGTTGTCTCCTGTGCAGTTAACCCGGTGACCGGCAAGCGCGATTTCATGCTGCTCACCGAGGCGGATGAGATCAACCTTGGCAAACAGACCGATGCCGAGGTCATTGCCACCTACGGGGTTTTGGAAAACCCGCAGCTTCAGGCGTATGTCGCTGACCTTGGGCAGCGGTTGGCACGGGTCAGCCACCGCCCACAACTGCCGTACTCGTTCAAAGTGCTGGATTCGCCGGTGATCAACGCCTTCGCCGTGCCCGGCGGCTACGTCTATCTCACGCGCGGCATTCTGGCTTACCTGAACAATGAAGCCGAGTTGGCCGGGGTCATGGGGCACGAGATCGGGCACATCACCGCCCGCCACACTGCCAAGCAGTACAGCAAGGCGATGGTAGCCGGCCTTGGTCTGGAGGTTGGCAAAGCGCTCTCTGCCGAGTTCCGCAAGTTCGCACCCTACGTGGAGTTTGGCGTCGGCATGCTCTTCCTCAAATTTAGCCGCGACGACGAGCGCCAGGCCGACGAGCTGGGCGTCACCTACTCGACAAAGGCGGGCTATGACGCCTCCAACATGGCCAATTTCTTCGTCACCCTGGAGCGCATGCAACCCAGCTCCGCACAGGGGTTGCCCGACTGGTTTTCGACTCACCCAAATCCGCCTTCGCGCATCAAGAACATCCAGAGCTTAGCAGCACAGTGGAAAAAGACCGTGGGCGCGGCGGAGTACCAGGTAAACAGCGAGAAATACCTGCGCAGCGTGGACGGCATCATCTACGGCGAGGATCCCCGGCAGGGCTATGTGGCCGACGGGATTTTCTATCATCCGACCATGCGCTTCCAGTTCCCTGTGCCGCAAAACTGGAACGTCGCGAACACGCCATCGCAAGTGCAGATGGTTTCGCCCCAGGAAGATGCGGTCATCCTCTTCATGCTGGCTAAAGAGTCCACTCCCAAGGCAGCGGCAGACCGGTTTGTGCAGGAGACCGGCGCCACCGTGGTGGAGTCCACCGCACTGCAGGTCAACGGCCTTCCCGCCCACCGCTTGGTGACCAATTTGGTATCGGGGGAGAGTGCCCTGTCGGTGCTCTCTCACTTTATCCAAAAGGGGAACATGGTGTTCGTGTTCCACGGCTACACTCTTCAGGCTGGGTTTGCGCAGTACAGGACTCTTTTCCAGAACACGGCGGCTCAGTTCCGCGAGCTCACCGATCCGGCGCGCATCAACGTCAAGCCGGCGATCCTGCGCGTGAAGGCGGCGCCACGCCAGGCCACCCTGCGCCAGATCCTCAAGGACTTTGGCGTGGCGGATGACCAGCTCTCGGCCATGGCGATCCTCAACGGCAAGGAGTTGGAACAAGTGCTACCTGCCGGCACGCTGGTCAAGGTAGTGGAAAAGTAGATAACAAGGCCCACAAGCGAAAACGGGCGGAGCACTCGTGCTTCGCCCGTTTCTTTTCTGCGATGGGCAGTTAGCTGCGTTTCTTCTACGGCGTTGTCATCCCCTGCACACGGTAGTTGAACTCATACGACAGCGCGCGACTCCAGTCTTCGTCGAAAATGGTCTTGTAGCGCGTCCCTTCGGGCGGGCCCACAGGTTTGCCATAGGTGAAGAACCAGTTGACAATCGGGCTGCCGGTAAAGCCGAGAGCAATCCAGTACCGCCCTGGCGAGAGGAGAGGTGGCTCCCCCTGGAAGGGGAAATCCACCCAACGGTATCCCGGACGCAGGGAGAGCCGCCCTACGGGGAGCATGTCGCTGGTGGCAATGTAGGCCCCTGGCTTGCCGTTGTCGTCCTTGTACAGTTCCACCCACAGGGTGCCGTCCCCGCCAAAGCGGTGCAGAGCCAGGCCCACGCTGCGCAGGCTGAGCGGCTTGCTAAGCACGAACATCTGCGCGTATTGCGCCGCCTGCGTGGTCACGTACTCGGCCGTCTCCACCAGAAAATTCTTGCGCATTTCGAAGGCGTTTTCGCCGCCTGCCACTGCCGGTCCCCGCGCCGCCATAAAATCCACCCCCTCTGGGTAGTTGAGGTTGCCGTAGACGAACGGCACCGTGTAGCGGAGTTGTTTCATCTCTTGTTCGGGGATGACCTTTGGTGGGGGCGGCGGGGGTGGCGCCTGGTAGGGCTTGAACACGGCCAGCACCTCCGGCAGGAAGAGCATGTTGCGCGGACCGTGCGGTTCTTTCTTGGCATTGAGCGCCACCCGGTCTTGGACAAACTCCGCGTCGATGCTCTCTTCGCACTGCGGCTGCCCTTCTGCGCCTTGCGACTGCGTCCAGCGAATCAAGCCATCCTTGATGGTCTCCTCGTTGTCCACGCCCACCTCGATGCGGATGAAGCGGTTGCTGACAAAGAGCTCGGTCTGCTGAGGGTCAAAAGGCACCCAACCCAGGTCGGGGAAGAAGACTTCGATCCACGAGTGCCTCCCTTGGCCCATGCGCATGGTGAGCGTACCATCGGGCAGCTTCACGTCGTATGGGCGCTTGAGGGTGACGCCATTGACGATGCGCACCGGCACTCCCACGGCGCGCAGGAGCGCCGCAGCCAGATGCGAGTAGTTTTGGCAATTGCCCTTGCCGCTCTGGAATGAATAGAGCGCGTCGTACTGCACTGGCGGTGTCACGTACTGCATGTGGTCCACCACCCAGGAGAGAACCTTCTGCACGGCGTCAAATTCGGTCTGAGCACCGTCGGTCAGCTGGTGTGCCTTGGCGGCGATGGCGGCGTCGCCGCTCTGCACCTGACCGCTCGGTTTGAGGTACACCCCGACCTCAGCGGGCAACCCCACCAGAGGAAACGGGGCCTGGGTCTTCAAAGGCTGGAGCGTGACCTTGGTCACCGCTACCATGGCAATGCTCGCCTCCACCGGGCCTCTGGCACCCGACCAGCTGGCCTTCACCACGCGGTTACCACGCGCATCCACCTCCTCCTGCCGCGAAGACGGCTCGGGCTGGAAGGTGAGAGAAAACTCCGAGACAGCCTGGTTGTAGGTCGGCGAGGTGAAGCTTTCCGGCACCACAAAGCTCAGCAAGAGGGCCTTGGTGCCGGGGGCGGGCTCAACTTTTTGCGAGAGCCGGTAGGCAATCTTCGACTCCTGCCCGCCGTTGAGCAGATAGTTTTCCGCAGCGCTTTGTCCCACCACACACGCTGCGAGCAGCAGCACCACGACTCCTTTTCGCACGGTCACCTCCGTAGCCCGATGAGCTTCCTTGCCCCTTCCTGACCAGGGCTTACACACTCAGCGCACGATCTGCGACGCCTTGAGCCGCGCCCCACAATATTGGGCCATCGTCCGCGCGGCAAAAGACATGTGTTCCTCCAGACGCTCCAGCGAGTAACCGCCGGGGGCAAAAATCACCATCAGCACTTCGCGCGTGTTCTCGGTTATCCGGGTACGGGCCGAGTCCGCGGACGGGTTGCCAAACGGCCCCTCGGCATCCACCAGGACCAGTTTCCCTTGCGCGTTGATCCAGCCTTTGCCGATCCCCTCGTACCCTTCCCCTTGAAGCCCCAGCCGCGCGACGACCTCGCGGCCCTTTATCGCCGCCACGTCGTACAGCCCTATGGGCAGCAGAAAGCGCAAGGAGCAGAGGTTGCAGGCATCAACCACCGTGTTGATTTGATAGAGCTCCATCCCTTTGAGCACGCGGCGCAAGAGCGCCTCCGACGAAGGCCGGTTCTTGGTAGGATCTAACCCGATCCGTCGATAAAGGGCTCGGGCCGGCTGTAGCGCAGGCAGGGCGCCGTCTGGGTTGTGGAAGCGCCTCTGCAGTTCCTCGCCCAGCGATTGCAGCTCCTGCCACAGTTCCGCCGATCTGCTGGTCACCACGACCTCAACGAAGTGCAATACCCCCAGGCTCACCCAGCCAGCCACTTGCGGCGCGACCACCAGCGTGACGTTCCCTTGGCTCATCTGCTCCACCCTTGTACGCCTGCATGTTACGAAATCCTGCCGTGAAAAGCAAGCAAAATGTGCAGGCTTGAGAGATACGTAGCGCACATCATGCCACGGGCCAGGAGCGGCGAAGGCCGCAGCAATTCAAGGCCCATTCTCTTTCTGGGGAAACTGGTCATGCGCCAGCGGAACAGACCGGTCCGGTGCGGGCACATCCCGCCGGATGGGAAGCCCCCTGAGCAGGCTGACGACAGGCCAGGCAGCTCCTCCCCCGCCAGGAGAGCATCTCTTCGGGCCTGGGGACGGTTCGCGCGCCCGAGGGTAATCCCGCGAGAATGCTCAGGCCGCGACGCCTGGTCTGCGACCGTGTGGTTGCCTTCCGGTGCGATGGGGACCGCACCCGCCGCAGCCAGGAGCAAGCGCGCCCTATCTGATGAGTACACAACGGCCGGTGGCGACCTGCCGTGGTCCGGCCACGCGCAGGAAGTACACGCCAGGCCCTACCTGCTGGTCAGGCAGCCAGCGAACGGTCTGCAAACCGGCGGCGTACTCCTGGGCGGCAAGTTGCTGCACAAGCTGGCCCATGGCATTGTACACAGAAACGGTCACCACCTCGGGCGCGGGCACGTCAAACAGCAAAGTGACGCCGCTCTTGTCCTGGCTCAAGGAGAATGGGTTGGGGTAGGCAGGATAGAGCACAAAGCTTGCCGGCGCGCCGCTCGTGGCCTGCTCGGACACCAGGACAGGCGTCGAGGGGACATCGATGCCGGAGAAGACATAGGCCACACCCCCTTTCTCGAACCATGACCTCGAGAGGTCGGCCTTGTTGAAGACGTGCGCATAGCCGTCAGAGCTGCGTGCCGGGTCGTGCACGATGGGGTCACCGTTGGCGGTAAAGCCGGCCAACATCATCAGGTGGCCGCTATACAGGGGTGGGCCCACCGACATGCCGATGCGCCCGCCTCTGGCCAGCACCTCGTAGGCCTGGCTCCAGGAGCGGATGCGTGCCACGGTACCCCGCAGCCCGTGCTCAGCCGCATTCTGTACCACGCGCGGCCAGACGCCAAAAATCCCCCAGTAGGGGTCGTAGGTGTCCAAGGCAAAAGCTAACGGATCGACCGAAATACCGTAGCTGAGCAGGATCATGGCCACGGTGGTCGGTGAGCAAATTCTACCGCCGAACTCACTGGAAATCTTGTACTGCGCCAGAAAGGTGGTGGGAATGAAGATTGCCGGGGGGCGGTCGGCGAGGGCAACGCTCAGGTCGAATTCGGCAGTCGTGCGACTGTCGCTCGCCACGAATGACAACAGCCGCAGCGTAGGCGAAGGCACGCTTACGGCCAGGCGCTTCA
>JACIZP010000371.1 GCA_014359355.1 Calditrichota bacterium
CATCATGACAGTGTGGGGCAGGGGTATTGTTGGTGGGATTTGCGGAACAAGGAGGGTTTGCCGGTGGCGTATGGGTTGTACCTGTATGTGGTGGAGACGCCGGAGGGCAGGACCCACCGGGGCAAGTTTGCCGTGGTGAGGTAGGGAGAGTCGCCTCTCGTGCGAGGGCCTCGGCGTCAGTGAGGCCGAGCGCGGGCTGGGGAAAATGCTCTTTCTTCAGGAGGGCACTGGCAATGAGAAAGGTGTGTCTGCTCCTCATACTGGGCGGTATTGCTTCCTTCGGCGCGGCCCAGGAAATCAGTCGCGTCGGCACCTCGGCGGCGCAATTCCTGAAGCTGGGCGCCGGAGCACGCGCAGCAGCGTTGGGGGATGCCTTTGTCGCCTTTTCCGGGGACGTGAGCAGCCTCTATTGGAACCCCGCAGGGGCCGCGGCCGTGCAACACCGTACCTTGCAGGTCTCCTATAACGATCTCTACCTCGATTTGCACTACGGTTTCGTGGGCTACATCGAGCCTTTGGGTCCATATGGCGCCCTCGGGGTACACGCCTGTTATCTGCACGCCGGCGATATTGAGATTACGACCCTGCAGCAGCCCAACGGGACCGGGGAATTCTACGGCGTACACAGCTTGGCCTTGGGCCTCAGCTACGCCCGCGCCCTCACTGACCGTTTGGCGGTCGGCATCACGGGCAAGTTTGTGCAGGAAGGCATCTACAATGAGACAGCGCATGCTCTGGCCTTCGACGGCGGCATGCAGTTCGCCACTGGATTGTTCGGCACCACCTTGGGGGTATGCCTGTCCAACTTTGGCGGGAAACTTCAGATGTACGGGGAAGACCTCTTGGTGGATGTGACCCCTGTGCCAGGCGAAGGCACTGGTGGCCAGTATCAGCTGCGTACGGAGAGGTGGCCCTTGCCGGCCGCGATCCGCTTGGGCGCGATGAGCGAACTGGTGGGCCCGGCCGGACAACTGCTGGCGCGCGCCGACCACAAGCTGCTGGTGGGCGCAGACCTGGTGGACGCCAATGACGCGCCCATCAGAGCCAATTTCGGTGCGGAGTACCTTTGGCGGCAGACGCTCGCCTTCCGCCTCGGCTATCATTACGGCTACGACACGCCGCGCCTCAGCTTGGGTGGCGGTCTGCTCTACCGCTTGAGCACCTGGACCCTGCAGTTCGACTATGCCTATGTCGACCATAAGGATCTGGGGGGCACAAACCGGTTCACTATGGGAGTGGCCTTTTGAAAAGCATGCGCACATGGCTGGTGTTGACGCTGCCGGTGGCGTTGGCCTTGGCGTGCGAGGAAAAGATCCCGGAAGGGCCGCCCCGGAGTGAGGTGCTGAAGGCTCACCTCCGCACCACGCTCGGGCAGACCGCTTTCCCGCAGCCGCCGGACTTTGAAGACCGCTATAAAATGGATAAAGTGCCTGCGGAGGAGATGGAACTGCTCAGGCAATGGCAGATCTTCTTCCGCATAGCCGTAGAAAACGTGTTCGACGAAACCATCGATGGCACCAAGTGGATAAAGGTCACCTTGCGCATCTGGCCACGCGACGGAGGGGGGTGGAGTAAGACGCTCACCTATGCGGATACCACCGGCAACGAGAGCCTGGTCATTCACCCTGGATACACCTACGTGCTGTTCACGGAAGATAAGCTCATCTGGGACCAGACGGACGAGCACGGTAAGTCCATCCATCGGTATGAGCCCTATCAGCTGACTATCATCCTCAGCAGGATGGTGGACCGCATAATGTACGATCCAGAGACGCGAGAGAAAAAGGTCGTGCCGTGGATCTATTGCCGCACCCTCCGCACCGTGACCCTGGACTCACTGGTCGCCTTCGACCCGCCGGTGGCAGTGAGGGCCAAGGCCAGTGTGCAGCTTTTCCGCGAATTCCCGGCCATCGAGACCGACGAACTGGAGGTGAGGATCTTCTACCTGTTTCCCCACGGCATGACGCCGAAGTACTCCTGTGCCGAGGGGCCGGCTTCGGCAGGAGGATGAGATGCGCAGACTTTGCCTCTTGCTTGCAACGCTGCTGGTGCTCCCGGGAGCCCGGCTTCTTGCAGGGACCACTGGGACACTCACCGGCACGGTGGTGGACAAGACTACCAAGGAACCCCTCGTGGGGGTCAACGTGGTCCTGGTGGGCACGCGCTATGGCGCGGCTACCAACAGCGAAGGCCGTTTCTTCGTCTATCACCTGCCCGCGGGGACTTATGCCGTGCGGGTGAGCATGATCGGCTATGTGCCCTGCGAGGTGCGTGACGTGCGCATCATCATGGACCTGAAGACGACGCTTGAGGTGGAGCTTGAACCGCAAGTCCTTGACCTCGGCCAGGTGATTGTGGCTACGGCCGAGCGGCCCCTCATTCAGCGGGACGTGACCGGGAGCACGCACCTGGTGGCCGGCTCCAAGTTAGACGACCTGCCGGTGGACTCTTTCCGTGACCTGCTCATGCTGCAGCCGGGCGTGACCGCTGACGGACACATCCGCGGCGGCAGGGACACCGAGGTGCTCTACCTTGTCGACGGCCTGCCCATTCAGGACGCCATGATGGGCGGCCAGAGTAGCGACTTGCCCAACGCCTCGGTAGTTGAGCTGACCGTGCAGACGGGCGGATTCAACGCCGAGTACGGCAACGCCATGTCCGGCATCGTGAACGTCGTCACCAAGAGCGGGAGCGATCATTTTCAGGCCTGGCTGCGCGCGCTGGACGACCGTCTGGGCATCGAGGAATCCAACCATTTGCGCGAGTATGAGGTATTGGCCTCCGGCCCCCTGAAGAGGGAGCGCGCAACTTATTTCGTCAGTTCCAACCTGCGCCTGTCAGACACGCGTTGGTGGCAGGACATGGTGCCGGTATTTGGCTCGCCCATCGAGAAGAACCTCAACTTAGTCGCGAAGGTGAATGCCGACGTGACCCGTGATCTGCGCACCGTCTGCCAGCTTCTCTACTCGGACTGGGATTGGCACGACTACGAATACCGTTGGCGGTACAACCTGGCTGGCCTTCCCCCGCGCTGGAAGCAGTCCTATCGCGTCAGCGCCACCCTGACCCACACGCCTAAGAAGTGGCTTTTCTACACCCTGAACTTGGGACGCTATTTCGTGCACCATCGCATGGGGCAGGGGGACAAGAGCCAGGTGGACCCGTCGCAGGCATTTCAGTACGAGCTACCATGGTACTACTTCATCATCTCCGGCAGACGACTCTGGTGGCAGGAGGCGCGGCAGACGACCTATGTGGCAAAAGCCGACCTCACCGCGCAGCTCGGGGAAATTCACCAGGTCAAATGTGGGGGCGAGCTGCAGTACTTTGACTTGTACAACGACTTGGTTAAGTATGAACCGCAAAAGACCTTCTGGGGTCGTCCGCTGATTGACCGCCCGCTCTTGAATTTCAGCAGCACGTATCGCTATCGGCCGTGGCAGGCGGCCCTTTATGCACAGGACAAGATCGACAATGGCCTCTTTGTGGCCAACATCGGCCTGCGCTACGACGTGCTCAATCCCCGCGCCGAACGCCCGGTGGTCGAATGGATTCCGGTCACGCAGGAGGAGTTTCGCCAGGAGGTGAAGGCCTGGGTCCCTGCTTCGCTCAAGCACCAGCTCTCGCCGCGCCTTGGCCTTTCTTTTCCGGTGGGCAGCTCGGGGTTTTTCTTCGTCAACTTTGGCTACTTCTTTCAGGTGCCACTCTTCGACTATATGTACACTGGCCTTCATTTTGACCTGAAAAAGGGGATTCGCCTTCTGTACGGCAATCCCGACCTGAAGCCAGAACGCACCAAGGCCTACGAGTTTAGCTACAAGCACACCCTGTGGCAGGACGTGCTCGTGTCACTGACCTATTTCCAGAAGGAGATGAGCGGGTTGGTGGACACCAAGACCTTCCTGGCCACCGATTCCAAAGCAGAAGACGATGGATTCACGCAGTATGTGAATCTGCCTGCGGCCCGCTCTTCCGGCCTGGAGGTGGTCGCAGAAAAGCGCTACAGTGCCTATTGTTCCGGCAAGGTTAGCTACACTTACATGCTGGCACGCGGCTACAGCGGGAACGCGCAGCAGGGGCTGAACTACTTCATGTGGGGCTTCGAGGTTCCCAATCAGGAGTACTATCTGAGCTGGGACCAGCGGCACACGCTGGTGGTGGAGGGATTTGTGGGCAAACCGCGCCGCTGGGGTGTCAATGTCGTCTGGCGCTGGAACTCGCCGCGCCCGTACACCTACTACCCCTCGCGCACCGGCATCCTGCCGGACCTCACCACGAAACTCATCCCCAACAACAGGCGGATGAGCAAAGTCGCCTACCTCGACGTCAAGTTCTCCACAGACCTGCGTCTGGCTGGGTGGGTGACTTTGAGTTGCTATCTGGACGTGCGCAACATTTTAGACCGCGCCAACATCCTGTGGGTGGCCTCCGATGGCAAGCCGGGCGGCGAGCTGGGCGACCCTTCCGCCTGGGATGTTGGCCGGCGCGTCAATCTCGGCGTGCGCCTGGTGTTCGGGACACAGGGATAGGTGGCGGGGCCATAGGAGCGCTGGAGGGGCAGTGGCACTGCGCCACGCGTCAACGACGAACCGCCGACGTGCTCACATGGGGTTGGATGTTGGCCACAATGGCCCTCTCGGTGCCGTTCTGTGAGAAGGCTCCCAGCAGGAGAGTTCCGGCTGGCACGTTGGCACAGTGTGTTCAGTGGTGGTGCCTGCCGCACGCAGTTTGTTGCTAGTCGTGAGATAGTCGCATTGGCTGCGCGAAGCAGGCGCCGCTCTATCTTTGCAGCCAGGCCATAAACTCCTCCAGAGCCAGGCAGTTCAGCACATCCTGCGGTTCCAGCCAGCCGCGACGAGCCGTTGCCACCCCGTAGGCCATCCACTCCAAGTTACCCGTTCGATGCGCGTCGGTGGAAATAGCGACCTTGACCCCCTTCTCCTTTGCCTTGCGACAGTTGAGGTCGGAAAGGTCTAGCCGCTCCGGATAGGCGTTCAGTTCCAATACCTTGTTGCAGGCGCGGCAGGCCTCGATGAGGGCATCCACGTCCACTTGGTACGCCTCTCGCCGTCCGATCAGCCTGCCGGTGGGATGGGCGATGATGTCCACCACCGGGTTTTCGATGGCGCGCACGATGCGCCGAGTCATCTCCTCTGCGCTCAGATTGAAGCGGGTGTGGACGGCGGCCACCACAATGTCCAATCGGGCCAGGAGGTCATCCGGCAGGTCAAGCGTGCCGTCCGGCTTGATGTCCACCTCGATGCCCTTGAGGATGCGGAAGGGATTTCCTGCGGCGGCCAGGCGTTGGTTGAGGCTGTCGATTTCGGCCATTTGCGCCAGCAGGCGCTCTGGTGTCAGGCCGTTGGTGATGCCCACGGTGGGCGAGTGGTCACACACGGCGAGGTACGTGTAGCCCTTCGCCTGGGCAGCTGCGGCCATGTCGGCAATCGTGTCCGCCCCGTCGGTCCAATTGGTGTGGACGTGGAGGTCGCCGCGCAGGTCCTGGTGACTCACCAGATGGGGCAGACGTCCCTGCGCGGCCGCCTCGATCTCGCCCTGGTCTTCGCGCAGCTCCGGAGGTATCCATGGCAGGCCCACAGCGGCGAACACCTCCTCTTCGCTTGCCCCTCCCACCAGCTCTTCGCCCTTGAACACGCCGTACTCGTTGATCTTCAGTCCCCTGTCCACGCCCAAAGAGCGGATGTGGATGTTGTGCGCCTTGGAACCGGTGAAGTAGTGCTGCGCCGCACCAAAGCTTTCGGGCGGCACCACGCGCAAGTCCACTTGAAAGCCATCCTTGGTCAGGACGCTGGACTTGGTGCTTCCTTTGCTCAGCACCTTCTCGACCTGAGGCAGGTGGGTGAAGGCTTCCATGACCGGCTCAGGTTGGGAGGAGGCCACGAGAACGTCCACGTCGGCCACCGTCTCCTTCATGCGCCGCAGGGAGCCGGCAAGCGAGGCCTGCTGCACCTCGTTGACTTGCTGCAGGCTCTCCACGATGGCCTTTGCCTGGGGTAAAACATAGCCGAGGGGCAGACGCTCCTGGAACCTGAGAACCTGTTGAATGCCTTCCAAGATTTTTTGCTCGGACTTTTCTCCCAAGCCAGGAAGGCCGCGCAGTTTTCCCTGCTCGGCAGCTTCCTTGAGCTGCTCGATGGTGCTGACACCCAACTCATCGTAGACCAAGCGCACATGCTTGGGCCCCATGCCGGGGATGCGCAGTAGGTCGGTGAGCTTGGCGTAGGGCGACTGTTTGAGCTCTTCGTAGTAGCGGAGCGTGCCAGTGGTCAGCAGCTCGTGAATCTTTTTGGCGATTGCCTCGCCGATGCCCGGCAGCTCGCGGAGTTGTGCCGGGTCGCTCATGGTGCTCACTTCGTAGGTGAGTCCGTCAAGTGTTTGCGCAGCGCGGACGTAGGCGCGGACCTTGAAGGGGTTTTCCCCCTGAATGTCGAGGATGTCGGCAATGTGCAACAGGATCCGCGCGATCTCCTGATTGGTCATAGCCACCTCCTGGTGCCAGGCCAGCCCTCTCTCGGCCTTGGCGCGCGGTGTTCGCCTGTTTGGCCCCAGCTAAAGCGTGGCCTGGCGATGTATTATTCGCCCCGAGGGGGCAAAGCCACTTGTGCCAAGTAGACGGCGGTCTTCTCCTCGTGGGATGAATAGTAGCTGACCCAGAGCCTCTTCTTGTGCCAGACCAGTCCCGGGTAGCTGGTATCGCCGCCGGAGGGGAGCGTCAGGAACTCTTCCAACGTGCCCCGCTGCGGGTCGATCCAGCAGAGGGCAGTGCGCATGCGCTCGTCATAAAGGCGCACGGCAGCCAGCAGGCGTCCGTCAGGGAGGCGCACCATGCAAGGCCCGCCGATGCGCACGCCGAGCGGCAACCAGCGCCACTGAGTGTACGGCGGCCCGGCGACGCCCAGCAGCCCCTGTTCTGGGTCGCGCCGCAGCAGGCAGAGCATGGTGTCGCCGTCGACGAAAACGAGCGACGACTCGTTGGCGTAGTCGAGGTCGTAGACTCTGGCCACCAACGTCGTAAACGTTCTGCCATCGTGGCTCAGGTACAATCTGGTGTTGTGCTCTGGGCCGCACGAGTAGCCAATGCCATAGCAAGTGTCGTTGTGCCAGGTCACCCGCCACAGCCAGTAGTTAGGGTCCGCGACCTCTGTCGGACCGCTCCAGTGGTGCCCGTCGCGAGAGAACCAGACGAGCGACGCGAAACTCGCCGGCTCTGTCCCGCGTCGCGCGCCCGCGATGAGCATGAGCGACCCATCGGGCGTGACGGAGAATTTGCCATCGCGGAGGTCTGCCTCCGGTACGTTCAGCAAGGCCGCAGGACGCCAGCGGCGGGCGTTCTTGGAGTGGAGGACGCGCAGGACACCGTCAAAAGAGATGTGGTCTTGCCCTTCTCGGCAGAGGCAGAACCACTGGCCGCGGAAGCGAATGAGGTCCGTGAACGCGTTGTGCGGCGCTTTGTCCCAGATGCGCTCTACGCGGAGCAATTGCGCCCCGGCTTGCGGCTCAGACCCTTTTGGGTGACATCCCAAGACAAGGAAACACAAAGCTGCGGCGGCGACCAGGGGGGAACGAAAGAGCCGCGTCATTGCACCTCCGGACTTGCTTCAGTGATGAACTCGCCTAGTTCGTAGAGCCGACCTCTGCGCAATATTATGCATTCTGCGGCTGAAAATCAAGAGAAATGGCCGGGCAACGGACCCTGGCGAGGCAAAAAGGTGTTGACAATGTTGCTGTAATGGCGTATCTTTTCAGCGAAGACATCGCAGAGGCAGCGGTGATGTATGTGGAGGGGCGTGATCGGCATGCGGTCTCTGGTCAGCATCAGCCTTCTGCTGGTGGCGGTGGGTGCGGTGGCTGGGCAGTCCCTTCCTGGCACTCCTGAGCTTCGCCTGCTCTTTGCCTTTGGCAGCGAAGGCGACCAACCTGGACAGTTCCGCAATCCCATGGGCATTGCCGTCGACCTGGAGGGCAACGTCTACGTCGCCGACACCGGCAATAATCGCATCCAGAAGTTCGATGGCAACGGTCGCTTCCTGAAGCAGATCGGTGGCTTTGGTTGGGGGCGCGAGCAGTTCGACCGTCCGGTGGACATTTGCGCTTCCGCCGGCCTCGACGTGTTTGTGGCTGACTACAACAACGAGCGCATCGAACGCTATGACAGCCACCTCAACTACATCTCCTCCTACTACCCAGATGAGAGCCAGGACGAAACGCTCCGCTTCGGTTTTCCGCTGAGCGTGGCCCTGTCGCGACATGGTGAGCTTTTTCTCGTCGATGGCGAGAACAGGCGGTTGCTGAAGATCAACTCCTTCGGTGTGCCGGAGTTGAGTTTTGGGGATTTCCGCTGGGCACAGGGCAGACTGGAACGACCGGCCCAAGTCGCGCTGAGCGCCAAGGATCTGGTGTACGTGGTTGACGCCGGTGGCGGGTGCGTGCTCGTGTACGACTACTCCGGCAACTTTATCCGCAAGCTCGGTGCGGAGCTGCTCCGTGCTCCGACAGGCGTGAGCGTCGATAGCCACGGATGCATCTGGGTGGCGGATACCGGGAACGACCGCATCCTCGCCTTCTCTCCGGAAGGGCGCCTCCTCGGCCAGTGGGGGGCGCACGGCGACAAATTGGGCGCCTTCAAGCGACCCACCGACGTGGCAATAGGCGCCGGACGGGTGTACGTGTTGGATGGGGGCAACTGTCGGGTGCAGGTCTTTGAACTCTCTGGCCAATAGTAGGCGCGCCTTTTCTCCTCGAGAACTGGGCAAGAAGAGCTGCTCCGCCCTGGCCTGTGCTCTGCTATTGCTGGGAGCGGCATTAGGGCAGAGCCGAGCGCAACTGCCCCGCCTGCAGGGCATAAGCCTCTATGAAAAGGACGTGCTGCTAGTTGCGGATGGCACGCAACTGGCCATTCGCCTTCCCGATAGCCTGCTGGTGCCGGGCACCGACAGCGTGTGGCTCGACGGCCGGCCGTTGCAGCGAGCTACCGACTACCAGATCGACTACGGCCCAGGGATCCTTTACCTGAGGCAACTTCCTGCTCCGAATGCCCAGATCCGCCTCGTGTACCAGCGCTTCCCCTTTGAGCTGCCACGCATCTATCGACGACGCCCTCTTCTTCGCCTCCCTGCCGACACCTCCTCCGCGCCATTACCCCAAGGGTTGGTCGCCCCTGCTGCGCCGCCTCAGATGTACGGCGCCGACCTACAAAAGAGCGGCAGCATCGTGCGCGGCATTACCATCGGCTCCAACCGTGGACTCAAAGTCGACTCTGGTCTTCGTATGCAAGTGGCCGGCAGGGTGAGCGAAAACCTGGAGGTAGTGGCCTCCCTCACCGACCAGAACACGCCCATCCAGCCCGAGGGCAACACCCAGACCCTGCAGGAGATCGACAAAGTCTTTGTCGAGCTGAAAGGGCGTGACGTGCATGTGACCATGGGCGACTACTACCTGGAGCTCACCGGGACGGAGTTTGCCGGCTATGCGCGCAAGCTGCAGGGCGCGATGGCCACGGTTCGCCACGGCCCGGTGGCTGCAACCGCCTCAGGAGCCGTGTCCAGGGGACAATTCCGCACGCAGTATTTTCTTGGGCAAGAAGGATATCAGGGCCCCTACCAGCTCAAAGGGGAGCGGGGGCAGATTGACATCATCGTGCTGGCCGGCACCGAGAAGGTCTGGGTGGATGGCGAGCTGATGGTACGCGGGGAGACAAACGACTATGTCATCGACTACAGCACCGCGCAGATTACCTTCACCAGGCGGCGACTGATCACGGCCGACTCGCGCATCACTGTGGACTTTCAGTACTCCGACGAGCGCTTTCGCCGCAACATCTATGCGCTGCGCACCACGGCCAGCCCGTGGGCGGATAAGCTGCAGGTGGGGGTCAGCTACCTGCGCGAGGCGGACGACAAGGACAATCCACTGGACTTTTCCCTCACCGAGCGGCGGCTGGCCCTGCTCCGCGCTGCCGGCGATGACCCCGCAAAGGCAGTGGAGGACGGTGCCACCTACGTGGGACCTGGAAAAGGACGCTACCAGCTCGACGCCGCAGGCGTATTCCGCTACGTCGGACCCGACTCGGGTGCCTACAACGTCTCCTTTTCCGATGTAGGCGAGGGGAAGGGCGATTACGCCTACGAAGGTGGCGGTGTATACCGCTTTGTCGGTCACGGCGCAGGCCGCTATTCGCCTGTGGTGCTGCTGCCGGTGGCGCGCAGTCACGACCTGATCGGCGCAGACGTGAGCTTCTCGCCGCGGCCCTTCCTTAACGTGCGCGCCGAAGGAGCAATGAGCCGCTTTGATGCCAACAGCTACTCTGACCTTGATGACGGTGACAATCGCGGCCTCGCTTCCGCGGTGAGCATTGAGCTCAAGCCGGAGCGCCTGCGCCTTTTTGGCGCCGCACTGGGTACCGGGCAGCTCATGGCCCGCCTACGACGCGTGGATAGCCACTTCGCCGACATCGACCGTACCACAGCGGTGGAATACGAGCGGCGCTGGGACCTGCCGGACTCCCTCACGCGCCAGGAGCTGGTTCACGAGCTGGTGGGGCAGTACAGCCCAGGGACTGGCCTCGAGTTCCGCGGCGAGTATGGGGGCATTCGCAAAGGGTCTGGGTTCTCCGCAACCCGGTTGGAACTGCAGTCCAGCCTTGCAAGGCCACGCTTGCCGCGTGCCTCCTACCGCTTCGAGTTCATTGATCGCGAGCAGGCACCCCGGAACAAGGCGGGAACCTGGCTGAGGCAGCGTGGCAGCGTCGACTACCAGTGGTGGAAACTCAGGCCAATCTTGGGCTACGAAAACGAGGTCCGCAAGGAGCAGTTTGCGGATACGCTCAGCTCAGGTTTCCGCTTCGACGTCTACCAGGCGGGGTTGGAGCTGGTGAATCTGGGCAGAATGAGTGGTGCGGCAAAGTTCTCCTATCGGGACGACCGCGACTATCGGGGCGGGGTGTTCACGCCCAAGTCGGTGGCCACGACGCAGACATACCAGTGGTCGATGCAGCGTTGGCGGAGCCTTGCGGCAAGCGCCGAATTCACCCACCGCGAGCGCTCTTATGCCGATCCCCAGATAAGCGACCAGAGAACCGATTTGGCCGAGGTGAAGGCAACCTTCTCCCCGTGGCGGCAGGCCCTGAGCAGCGAGTGGCATTACCAGGTGGCCAACACCGCGGTCGCCAAGAAGGAGCGCGTCTACCTGAAGGTGAGCCCGGGCGACGGCAACTACCGGTTCGACGCGCAGCTCAACGAGTACGTGCCTGACCCCCTGGGTGACTATGTGCTGCGCACCTTCACCACCGACCAATTTGTGCCGGTTGTTGAACTGCGCACCAGCGCCAAAATACGGCTCGACCCCAGGCAGTTCTTTCCCAAAGGCATTGCCGAGGGGCGAAAACCAAGCGTGGGCGAACGTGTGCTTTCGGCGTTGGCTACAGAGACGTTGGTGCGCATCGAGGAAAAGAGCAGGGAGTCGGACTCGTGGCAGATCTACCGCCTCAACCTCGCCCGTTTTCAGAGAGACGAGACGACGATGTTCGGCCTGATGACCTTGCGCCAGGACCTCTACGTGCTGCAGAATAGCCGCAAGGCCTCTGTGCGTCTGCGATACCAGGGGCGGAAGGAGAAGAACAACCAGTACCTGGAGGGAGGCCAGGATCAGCGCTTGCAGGAGTGGGCGGCGCGAGTGACCTCCCAACTGAGCTCCAAGGTTGGTCTGCAGGTGGACGCAGCGCAAGAGCGGAATGCCCGTACCTTCCGCTTTGCCGGACGGCAAAATCGCGATGTTCGGTCGCGCGGAGTGACTGCTGCGCTCTCCTATCGGCCGAAGCCGATACTCGAGCTCGCGCTCAAAGCCAAGATGGCCTTGCAGAAGGATGTGGCCTTCACCCCGGCGACCAACGCGCGCTTTGCGGCGCTGCAACCCGCGGTGGTCTACTCCCTGCCGGGCAAGGGGCAGGTGCGCGCGGACATCGAGTGGGTGAACGTCGACGTGGACCAGGCCGGGCGTGCCATCCCCTATGAAATCGCCGAGGGGAATCAGCCAGGGACGACCCTGCGCTGGAACATCGCAGCAGAGTACCGCGTGAGCGACAATGTGCGGGCCTCGTTGACCTACTCGGGGCGCAGCGAGCCACAAAGGCCAGAGGCGGTGCACATCGCCAAGGCGGAGATGCGGGCCTTTTTCTGAGAAAAAGATGTCGCTCTGGAGAGACAAAGCCATCGTTTCGCTCGTCGCCGTGCTCCTCTGCATGGGCCTGTGGCGATCCCTGTCAGCCGATTCATCGGGGAACATCGGCCGGGAGGCAGCATTTGCAGATGAGGTCGCAGGGCCGAGGCAGACTGAAGGGAGGAGTCTGGAGGCCAGGGACGCCGGAAGCGCAGGCCGAGCAAAGGTGCTGTCGGTGCGGATTCTTGGCACCCACGCCGTCAGCGAGGAGCAGGCATTGCAGTGGGCCAACATCCGGCCAGGCGCACCTTGGGGAGCGCACGAGGCAGAGGAACGCAGCCGCGCCCTGCTGGAATCCTACCGGCGCGAAGGCTACCCCTGGGCGCGTGTCGACTCAATAGTCGCTCACTACAGCACCGACAGCAGCGGCGTGAAGGTGAGTTTTTGGATAGAAGAAGGCCCACTGGCGCGCATCGGCACCATCGCTATCAACGGCGTAGATGAGGAGTGGCACCGCCTGCTGCTGGCGCGCTTCGATAGTCGCCCTGGCAGACCCTTTGTCGAGGAGGTCCTCCGCCGCGACCTGCAGGAGGCTCTCAGCGAGTTCGAGAACCGCGGCTACCCATTTGCACAGCTGGTGCTGGATAGCCTCTCCCTGCGCGAAGAGGAAGAAAGCCGCCTGCTCGACATCTGCCTGAGTGCATTCTTAGGGCCACAAGTGCGCATCGACGAAGTCCGGGTGGTGGGAGCGACCACCACCAAGCGGCAGGTTATCGCCAGGGCCGCTGGCCTGAGGTCAGGACAGCTGTACAGCCAGCGAACGATGGAGCGCGTGCCAGCGCGCCTCAAAAGACTGCCATTCATCGAAAGCGCCGACCCGCCTGTGGCCTTTGTGGGCGAGCAGGGGACTGGCGGCGTACTGCTCACCGTGCGCGAGCGGAAGGCAAGCTCCATCGACGGCGTGCTCGGCTACAATCCCGGGGTAGGCACCGAGAAGGGCTACCTCACCGGCCTCTTGGACCTGTCTCTGGGCAACCTCTTTGGGACTGCCCGCGCACTCCAGGCACGCTGGCAGAAGCGCGATCAGAAGACCCAGGAGTTGCGCTTTTCCTACCGCGAACCATGGGTTCTGGGCTCCCCGCTGAGCCTGGGCTGCGCTTTCGAGCAACTGGTGCAGGACACCACCTACGTGCGGCGGGATCTCGCCCTCGAGCTCTCCTTGCCCCTAGCTGACCGGCTCACTGCTAAGGTCCAGCTTGGCCGAGGCGAGGTCCTACCGGATTCTTTGGCCACAGCGTTGCTGGGTATGCCGCGCAGCCGCTCTCTGACCGGCGCGCTTGGGGTGGAGTACGACACCCGCGACGACCTGCTCAACCCGCGTTCTGGGTTCTTCTACCAGACCGCCCTATCGGTCGACCGCAAGAAGCAGTTTGTCTCGCCGGACCAGCAGGCCCTGTACGGCGTGCCGCCCAGAGTGGACAACAGACGGGTGATAGTCGATGCGGAGCTCTACGTACAGCCCCTCCGCTATCAGGTCGTAGCCATTGCCGTGCATGGACGCCAGGTGACCAGCACTCAGGGCAGGATTCCGATAGAGGACCAGTTCCGCTTCGGCGGGGCGCGCACCCTGCGCGGCTACCGGGAACATGAGTTCCGCGGTAGCAAGGTGGCCTGGTCGAATGTGGAGTACCGCTACCTCTTGGGCAGAAGGTCACGCGCCTTTGTCTTCCTGGACGGCGGCTACTATTGGCGCGAAGATGCACACCAGACGAGCGAAGGTTACCGCATCGGCTACGGCTGTGGGGTGCGCATCGAGACCGGGCTGGGCATCGTCGGCGTGGACTTGGGCCTGGGCAAAGGCGATAGCCTCATGGAGACCAAGGTGCACGTGGGCCTGGTGAACGAGTTCTGAGTAGCTGCCTGCGGCGGCCCGAAGGGCGAGCCGCGCCAGCAGGGGCTCTGGGCCCCAGGCGCACGTCTACCGCGCCCTCGATTCTTGCCAGAGCAGCGGCGGCCGCGAGTGGTGCAGCAAACTCGGCCTCACGGCGGGTGAAGATTGTACGAAGGGAAGCGAATGCGAAACCTCCTGCACCTACCCCGCAGACGGGCGTTGCTCCTCTACGCCTTTGCTGACATCCTCTGTCTCGGCCTGGGAATGGGTGTGCCCATCTTCTGCATCGCGCTCGGTGTACCGGTTGGCTGGTACCTGGGTCGCCGGCTGGCGGCAAACTCCCTTCGCCTGGACCTGCTCCTTGACAAGATGTTTTTCTGGGCAGCAGTGACTTCGGCACTGACCTTCGTGTGCATGCTGGTGCTTTGGGGTCCACAGGCACTCAAGCTGAGGGCCACGGAGGCTGAGTTAGCCAACTTTGGCATCCCCATGATTCTCTATCGGCCTCGGGCGAGCTTTGTTGGCTGGCTGCTGCTCATGATCTTTGTTTCTCCTTTTCTGCAATTCCTGTGTACGCTCTTTGGTGCCCAGCTCGGCGTGCGCTGGCACATGAAAGCGTTGCGGCGGGAGGGCGACCCCGCTTGACGTAGGGGGGTAGCGGACGTGTAGTACCGACCGGGCCGAGCGCCCACGGCGGGTAAGAACTGTAGCAGGCGATTCTCCACTGCCCGAGGCAAACCCACCTTTGCTTTGCCGCCCACGCCCCGGTGCGCAGCCCAGGAGCTGGAGCCAGAGCCGGCGAGTGGCTGCTGGTGAGAGCGACGCCCGCAGACTCTTCGGGCTGCGGCAGGAGCCGCCGCAACGTACGGAGAGAACCCGGACTTCGCTGGGCCAGCCGCAATCTTCGCTCAACGGAGGCCTTGGCCATTGGCGAGGATTGCGATGACGGGCGAACTCACACAGCTGAACCACTACGGCTACTATCTGTTCCTCGGGCTGGGTGATTTTGACGTGCCACCAGTCCTCGGCCCCGAGTGGACTTCTACCTGGGACCTGCGCACCTGGCAAGAGCGCCTCGACCGCCTGGTGAGTCTGGGCACCAACACCCTCTTCGTCTACCTCATGGGCCATGCCCTGCCCTATGCGAGCGCCAGATTTCCAGAATGCGTGGATGTCCGGCACCCGAATGCCAAAGCTGAGTTTTTCCAGCAGGTGGTGAACTGGTGTGTTGACAGGGGTATTTTTCTCGTCGCCGTCTTTTCCACCACTGGGCATGCCGAGGGATACACCTCGCGCCACCCCGAGCTGGCCATCTGCGACCGAGAGGGTCACCCCCAGGTGCAATCGGGCATCATGTGCCATCACAAGGAAGGTGCGCGCAGGTATTGCCTCGGGGTGATCGAGGAGTGCCTCACACGGTATCGCGGCTTTGCCGGCGTGATTCTACATCCACCCGAATTTTGGCGCCCGTGCTTCTGCGACGCATGTCAGGAGGAATTCCGGGCGGCTCACGGGAAGAGCCTCCTTTCGGCCACCGACCAGGAGGCAAAGCGATTCTTCATGGCGACGAGCCTGCGCTTTCAACGCTCGGCCCTGGAAACCTCAATTCGCCGATACGTCCCTGAGGTGCGACTCTTCACTTTTCCCATCCCCTGGGTGTTTGAACAGGAGTTTGAGCAGATCGCCAAGGAAATCGACCTGCACACCGTCATTGTCGACTGGGACTATGACCTGCGCGAGGAGCGAATTCAGAGACTGCCTGCGCGACTGTGGCGGGAGCAGCAATTTGGTCACGAGGTCTGGTTCATGCCCACCTCAGGGTTTGCTTTCTCCAAGGAACGCAGCGCCAGTGAGCAGGCTGAACTGGTCCTGAAGCAGGTTGAGGCGGCATTGGCGGTCGGCATCAGGGACATTGTCTACTTCATGGGGCCTACCTGGTGGCCGACCGTGGAAGAAACCAGCTATTATCTTTGCAAAACGCGAGGGCCGAACAGAAAGGCGAAGGGCGGGTGAAGACGCAAGTCACCGACGAGTGTGCCAGAGGTGAGGCGATCGGCCAGCTGGGCAGGGCCCCGAACGCTGCGGCAGGAAGTGGAGCAATGCCCCGACCTCGCCAATGCCCCCCATTTGCCCCTTGATTTTCCTGCACCATATCGCTATATTTCAATGTCCGCAACTGATTGAGAAGATGGCGCGCTGCCGAAGTTGCAGTGCTTCTGCATAGAGATGGACCCTCAGCAGGCTGGAAATGATCTGTGCCAAGTAGGAGAGTTGCCCCCTCACGTACTTTGCACCCGCACGAAGAGCAAAGACGGCACCCGGAGGCCGCACGTTCCACCAAGTGCTTCTCGCGAATCTGGTCCTATGTCATCCTCACCCGTCCGCTGAATGTGTTGATCGGAGGGCTGTCCATCTTCGTAGGGGCGCTGGTGACGGGCACTATCCAGCCCTTGCGCCACGTGCTCATCGCCTGCGCGTCCGGTAGCCTGGTAGCTGCCGGTGCCAATGCCATCAACGACTATTTTGACCTGGAGATAGACCGGCGCAACAAGCCGTATCGGCCCCTGCCCGCGGGAAAAATCACGAGGCGCCAAGCCCAGGTGTTCGCTCTTGCGCTCCTTCTCCTGGGTAGCGTCCTTGGCGCAGCTATCGGCCCAGTCCCCCTGCTGGTGGCCACGTCCACGGCCACGCTCCTCTACGTGTACAGCTGGCGACTGAAGCGGACGGTGTTATGGGGCAACCTGGTGGTGAGCGCGGCCACTGCCTTAGCTTTCATCTACGGCGGACTGGCGGTGGGAAGGCCCGCGGCTGCGCTCATTCCGGCTGGTTTCGCGCTCCTCTTTCACCTCGGACGCGAGATTATCAAGGATGTGGAGGATATGCATGGGGACCGGCTGGAGGGCGCAATGACGCTGCCCATCCGCCACGGTCGGCGCACGGCATTGATGGTGGCCACTGCAGTGTACGCGCTGGTCGTGGTGGTGACGCCGCTGCCGTACCTCGGAGGCGTCTATGACCTCCCCTACCTCTTGGTGGTGGTCGCCGGGGTGGATACGGTGGTGGCGTACGTGGTGGTCCAGATGTGGCGGCAGCCAGACCCTTCGACTTTGCACCGCCTGAGCGAGCTTCTTAAGGCGGACATGTTCGTCGGGCTGGTGGCGATCTATGTGGGGCGCTGACTTTCAGGCGGGTCGTTTGGTGCCAGAGTCAGAGGTGAACCCGTGCGCGCAGTGTTACAGCGAGTGACCTCGGCATCCGTCGAGATAGATGGCACCGTCCGCGGATCTATCGGCAAAGGACTGGTGATCCTGGTAGGGGTGCGCAACGGCGACACCAGAGCGGATGCTGAATTCCTTGCGCAAAAGTGCGTCAATCTGCGTATATTTGCCGACCAGCAAGGCAAGTTCAATCTCTCTGCCTTGGACGTGGGCGCCGAGCTCTTGGCGATCTCGCAGTTCACGCTGTACGCCGACTGTCGGCGAGGGCGCCGTCCTGGGTTCACCGACGCGGCACCGCCGGAGGTTTCCAGACCTTTGTACGAACACTTCGTGCGCGCGTTGCGCGGGTACGGGCTGACGGTGGCCGAAGGGGTCTTCGGGGCCCACATGGTGGTGCACATCAACAATGACGGCCCGGTCACGGTGATTGTAGACACTCCTCCAGGCGAACAGTGACAGCGCAGGAACAGGGCGTGGCACCAGAGTTGCTATCTTTGCGGGACAGGCGGCTGATTCTCGCCTCTGCCTCGGCAAGGCGTGCTCAGCTCTTGCGCTTGCTGGGCCTGGAGTTTGACGTCGTTCCCAGTAGCATCGTCGAGGAAAACGGCGGCGTCCAGGATCCGGTGCGCCACGTGCGTGAGCTTGCCTTGGCCAAGGCGCGAGAAGTTGCGGCGCAGGTGGATTGCGGGCTGGTGATCGGCGCTGACACCGTTGTGGTGCTGGGTGGCCGCCTGCTCGGCAAACCGGCCGATGCAGATGAGGCGCGCGCCATGTTGGCCCTGCTCAGCGGGAAGACGCACGAGGTCTACACCGGCTTTGCGCTGGTGGAGAGGCCAAGCGGGCGTGAGCTGGTGGACCATGAGCTCACCAGAGTCCACTTCCGCGAGCTGAGCAAAGAAGAGATCGAGGCGTACGTGGCCACTGGCAGCCCACTGGACAAGGCGGGCGCTTACGGCATCCAAGATCTGAGCGCCATCTTCGTGGACCGCATCGAAGGGTGTTTCTATAACGTGGTTGGCTTCCCGCTGGCCAAGTTCTACCTGGCCTGCAGGGACTTTTGTCGGCAAAGGAGTGAAGCGTGACTGTTGATGAGACCGCCGGCGTCAAAGGGATTTGTCGGGCGATTGGTGATGAGCTGAAGCGGGCACGGGAGCGGAAGAAGGCGTCGCTGGCCGACGTGGCCAAGAAGACCAAAATCAATCCGAAATACCTGCAGAGCATCGAAGAGGGCGACTTCGGCTTTCTGCCGGAGCCATATGTGCGCGCCTTCATTCGCGCCTATGCCCAGGAGGTAGGCTTGGAGCCGTCGACCATGCTCAAACCGCTCGACCGTGTGCGGGAGCGACTCCAGGAGGCAAAGCCGGTTCTCCCTGTGCAGCACCCGTCAGGCGAATCGTGGGTCAAGTCCCTCCTGGCCAAGCTGAAGGCGCTGGTGAGCAGGCAGAAACATGCCGCGACGTTGGCGATGGGTGGCGCGGCCGTTATCCTCGCGCTCTCTGCCATCTACGCGCGCAACTACCACACGCTGTTTGGCAGCCGCACGAAGGCGGCGCAGTCCCCCGTGGGTCAGGTGGCGACCGGAGAGGAGGCTGCGACGGAACTTCGGCTCGACATGGAGGTGGTGGACAACACCTGGGTGCAGGTCGCGGCGGACGATAGCACACTCAGCGATGCCGCCTATGCCGTCGGCGAGCGCCGGAGTTGGCGCGCCCGCCATGGCTTCTCGCTCAAGGTAGCTGACGCCGGAGCCATCATGCTCACCCTCGATGGCAGACCACTGGGCCGCCTGGGTGAAAAGGGGGAGGAACTGGCTCTCCGCATCGACCGCACGGGCATCGTCGCCAGGACGGGCGTAGCAAGCAAGAGAAGCGTCAGCCCCGTCGACTTGGAGCAGTCCGCAGTGGAGCAGTATCGCGGCGGGCTGCGGAGGAGGGAATTATGAGGTGGAAACTGCTCCTGCTGGGCATGGTCCTCCTCGTGGCGGGCTGCGGCAAGAAGCAGGAGGGCCCCAAGATTCTCACTGGCTGGCTCACACAGGACAAACTCCTCATGGAAATGGACAACTACCGGGCTGACTTTGACAACTACCAGCCCAACGCAGAAGCAATAGCGGTTCTGCGGAGCTATGAGCACGACGTCGACCTGCTGGTCTTCCTGGGCACCTGGTGCCCGGATTGTGCCCGCGAGGTACCACGCTTCCTGAAGAGCATCTACGCTGCCGACAACCCCCGCCTGCATGTGAAGTTGCTGGCACTGGACCGCAGCAAGCGGGATCCCGGAGGCGTTGCCGAACGTTTTGCGATCGACCACGTGCCCACTTTCGTGGTGATGGTCGATGGCGTCGAGCTTGGGCGCGTCGTGGAGACGCCTTCGCTGACCATCGAGCAAGACATCGCCCTTCTTTTGTTGGGAAGGTCTGGTGCATGAGACGCGTTGAGCCCGGCGCTGACATCTACTTCATCGCCATCTGCGGCACAGCAATGGCCGCGTTGGCTGCCATGCTCAAGAAGCTCGGCTACCGGGTGCGCGGCTCGGACAAGGACGTCTACCCGCCCATGAGCACCTTCCTGGCGGCGCAGGGCATCCCCGTGTACGAGGGCTTTGACGCCGCCCATCTGGAGCCCGCCCCGGACCTGGTGGTCATAGGCAACGCCATGTCGCGTGGCAACCCCGAGGTGGAAGCCGTGTTGGAGCGCAAGCTCCACTATACCTCGATGCCTGAGGCTCTTAAGGAGTTTGTGCTGCGCGATCGCTATTCGGTGGTGGTCACCGGCACCCACGGCAAGACGACCACCAGCTCGATGATTGCCTGGGCCTTGGAATGCGCCGGCCGGGACCCTGGCTTTCTCATCGGCGGGGTGCCCTGTAACTTCCAGCAGGGCTTCAAGTATGGCTCGGGTCGGCACTTTGTCGTGGAAGGGGACGAGTACGACACCGCCTTTTTCGACAAGGGGCCCAAGTTCATGCACTATCTGCCCGACGTGGCAGTCATCAACAATATCGAGTTCGACCACGCGGACATCTACACCAGCTTGGACGAGATCAAGTTGGCCTTCCGCCGTTTCATCAACATCATCCCTCGCAACGGCCTGCTGGTAGCCGGTGCCGACGACCCGGTGGTGATGGAGCTGGCGCCGCGCGCGCTGTGTCCGGTGCACACCTTCGGCCTAAAAGAGGGCGCAGCCTGGCGCGCGGTGGACACCGCCTTCGCTGACGGGGGGACCCGCTTTGTCGCCTTGTACCAAGGGAAAAAAGAGGGAGAGTTCCACACGCAGCTGATGGGCACGCACAACGTGCGCAACGCACTGGCTGCTATTGCGACCTGCCGCTTCTTGGGCCTGAGCTGCCAGGAGATTGCCGCCGCGCTGGCCACCTTCCAGGGCGTCAGGAAGCGGCTGGAACTGCGGGCGGAGGTCAACGGTATCAAGATCTACGATGACTTTGCGCATCACCCCACGGCGATCAGGGAGACGCTCAGTGGGGTGCGTGCCTTGCAGCCTGGAGCGCGCATCTGGGCGCTGTACGAGCCACGGACCGCCACGGCGCGGCGCAAGGTGTTTCAGAAGGAGTTTGCGCAGAGCTTTGATGCCGCAGAACAGGTGGTGGTGGCGCCGGTGCATCGGCCGGACAAAGTGCGGCCGGAGGAGCTGTTCTCCGTGCCGGAACTGGTGGCCGACCTGCGGGCGGGGGGCAAGGATGCTCATCACTTCCCAGACGTGGACGCCATCGTGGCATTCGTGGCTGCCCACGCGCGTCCTGGCGATGTCATTGTGACCTTGAGTAACGGCGACTTTGAGGGCATTCACGACAAGCTAAAAACTGCTCTGGAGAGGAAGTACGGCGATGGGGCAAGGCAGCGGTGAGAAGAAGGGGGAGGGGAAACCACGTCCCAAGATGAGCAAAATCGACCGCATCCTGATCGAGGTGCAGCGCAACCTGCGTGACTCATGCGTTCCGGCGACGCTGAAAGACCTGACTGCGTTCGAACGCAAGCGCATCCATCGTTTCTTCGACGGCAACCCGGACTTTGCAACCAAGACCTACCGCAACGATGGCGACTATGTGCTCAAAGTCTTCCCGGTGGGGAACATTCGCAGGCTCGCCGAACAAAAGGCCGAAGAGGCACGGCAGAAGCAGTGCGTGGTGGCCTTGCCGCCCATGGGGAGTTTTGAACGCTTTGTGGTGCACAACGCGCTGAAGCAGTACACGGACTTGGAGACCACCAGCGTGGGCGAGGGCCCAGACCGCCACGTGGAAATCCGACCGGTGCGCTACGGCCGCGGCTTGAAGCGGATCATCAAGAGGATCAAACTGCTCTGACGCCGCCGGCTGGGCTGCGCCGGTCAGGCCGTCAGCCAGATCGGATTGGTGTAGCAGACATGTTCCCCATTGGGCCCGCGGGAGGAGAGTTCCCCTCGCACATAGAGGTCGTCCGCATGGTTTTCCACCGTTAACTCCGCGCGGTGTTGGAACCTCTCCGGGAAGCGATTGCAGTCCCACAGGATTTCCTCCCGCCTTGCTCCTTTTTTGCCCAACCAGATGGTCAGCCGGTGGAGTGGCCCAAACTCCGCGGTAGACTTGGCAGTTACCACTAGTCGCGCAGGTGAGCCGCGAAGGGTCCCGCCGATGTGCGCGGTCCCCGCAGGTGATTCCGCCCGCAGCTCCAAGAAGGGGCCGGTGGTGACTAATGTTTTTCCTTGGCGCAGCGCAGCTTTGAGCGAAGCGAGCGTCAATTCGCCCTCGACAAGCACACCTGTGCGCGCGGCGCCGAAGATCTGGTGACAGTGCTCCCGCATGGTGAGGAAGGGCAGGCCGATCTGGCGGAACCGGGCGAAATTACCGTGGCCGTCGTTGCCGGCGACGATGGTCAGGCGCTGGCCGGCCAGAAGGAGGCTGACCCAGCGACGGAGTGTCCTCCTGGCAGCGACATCCGTGTGGCCATTGAGGAGCTGCAGGCCATTGAGTCGTGGGTGGCGATAGTCCGCCCGGGTCCACCTGCCGCGGCGGATGAGCAGCCACTGCAGCAGCGGCGTGCGGTCCTCCGGATGGGCAGCATAGGCGAGCGCCCCCGAACGCAGCCGCGACAGCGCCTGCGCCACGCTCAGCTCCGGCCTGGTGCGCAACCACCTTTCCGCGCTATCCCCCGCACCTTCTAAGAAATCAGGATTGTCCAACACCAAAAGGTGCACGTTGCGGCGGTAGCGATTGCCGCAGGAGAGCTCCTCGCCAGGGATGACCACACAGCCTGTGGCCTCTGCGTTGAGCCTGGCCACCTCTGCCTGCATCTGGTGCCACTTTGGCAGCCTGTGGTCGTTGCGCAGGGCGCTCTCCGGGCTGTCGTCGAGGTCATAGGAGTGATCGGTGATGGCGAAAAAGCTCAGGCCTTGGGCCTTAGCCATGGCCAGTGTCGCCGCGATCGGCGCCCCAAACTCCACCTGGTCGCTGGTGAACGCGCTGTGGCAGTGGAGGTCGCCAAAGTGCCACCCCTCGGCCCTTGGGAGGGGTTCCTCAGCAAAGTGACATGCCAACGGCGCATGGGTAGAAAGCCGGTAGTTGTCGCTCACATAGGTCCGGCGCTCACCGCCTGTTACTACCGAGACCGCCGCGCGCACCTGGCAGGGACCCCTCACGCCCTCTGGACGTGGCAGAAAGAGGACGGTGTGCCACCATGGCTCCTTGATTGCCTGCCGCTGGAAGGTGACGGGCAACCTCAGCGTTCCATTACAGGGCGTGATGAGCTCCACCTCGACGCTACATAGCTCGATGGGGAAAAGGTGGGCGTCTTTCACCAACACGAGCACGGGGAGCCTCTGCCCAGGTTCCAGGCGATGCGGCACGTCCAGCACCACCTCCGGCTCCGCCTTGCGCAACCGGGAGGGGAAGAAGCGAAATGAATAATGGGTCTCGGCGTACGAAAGGCAGGGGACGAAAGGGAAAAGACGCATCGGTTTACGCTCCTCTCCGCGCCGTCTGCCTGGGGAAGGGCGCTCGTGCCCGGAGGTACTTGTCCAGCCCGTAGCGCAACTTGCTGAGCTGGCTCTCCACGAAAAAGCTGTCGATGCGCCACAGGAACGACGGGTCAAAGTAGCAGTTGATGGCGCAGCCTTGACAAAACGCAAGCCGTCCCTGGAGGCGAGTGAACCGCCGGCGCAACGGCGAGGCAAGGGCCGCGGCCAAGTCGCCGGCAATGGGCAGCCGCGCACACGCGCGATGGAAGCAGGGCAGCAGAAGTTCGTTGTCCGGGGAAATGACCACGGTGGCACTCACCGCGCGGCAACGGGGCGCCCGCGTCGAATTCCCTCCCTCCCGTCGCAGGCGCTGGAAGGCCCTGTTCAGGTAGACGAAGGGGGCAGCACGAAAGCGATCGAGGGCAGCCAGCGCCGGCTCGTCCAACGCATGCTCGGGCGAGGCACAGAACACTTGGTTGACAATGAGCTCGCAGCGTAGCTCTGCTGCAAGCCGGGCCAAAGAGGGCAGCTCGCGATAGGACTCCTTGGTGGCAGTGAAAAGCAGGTCAGGGGCTTCGCCCATGGCCTTGGCTATGCGCACCGATTCCAGGACGTGCTCCGGGTCGGGCCGCTTGCGCCAGAGGCGCTGCTTGGCGGGGTCGAGCGTGTCCAAGGAAAAATGCAGGAAATCCACTAACCCGCGCAACTCGCGGGCGCGGGCGGGGTAGAGGAGCGTGTTGGTGGTGACCGTGGTGTAGAACCCCAAGGCCTTGGCCTCGCGGAGCACCTCAGGCAGCTGCTTGTAGAGGAGTGGCTCCCCTCCGGTAAAGTCCACAAACCGCACACCTGCCGCCCTGAGTTGGCGCAGATTGCTGACTACTTCATACGGATCGGCATCGCGCACGCCGCGCAAGTCCTGCCGCTGCCAGATGTCGCAGTAGCGGCAGCCGGCGTTGCAGCGGTAGGTGATGTAGTAGAGGCACAGCAGGGGTGCACTGCGCCAGGAGGGCATGGCTCAGCTCCAGGATTCTTGCTCGACTGCCGCGAGAGAGTCGTCGGCAAGGACACCGTGCGGCGCAATCGCGTGCGAGTGGCGCAGCGCACGCAAGGGGTACGAGGTCCCTTTCCATGTCAGCACCCGCAAGAAGGGGAGCAGGGCCGCGCCTGCCACCACGTAGGTGGCAAACAGTGCCTCAAAGGCGACGAGTGCCTTGAGCGGCGTCTTAAGGCCCAGGGCTGCGCAGGTGCCACGGAGAAGGACAAAGTCGGTGAGCATCACAGCGAGCGGCAGAATCGCCGCCGCTGGGTGGTGCACCGCAAGGATCATCGCCAGGGGCAGCAAGAGGCGCGCGCCGCCGCCCAGTGCCAGCAACACCTTGCCCGGCGGCGCCACCGACCTACCGCCCACTGCCCAGCGCAGGCGCTGGTGCAGCAACTCCCGCCAGCTCCTCGATGGCTGGGTGAGCACCAACGCATGGCCGTCGCGTACGAACCGCACCTTCCACGCCGTGGACTTGGAAATTGCCTTGAAGAGCGCAAAATCCTCAGTCAGACTAAAGCCCACCCCGTGATAACCTCCCACTTCGTCGTAGGCCTGACGACGAAAGGCCAAGTTGTTGCCCACCCAGGTCAACGGCATGCCCAAGAGCCCAGCCCCTGAGGCGGCGGCAAGGAGGAACAGCCAGTCCAAAGCCTGCGCGCGAACGAAAAGCGCGCGCGCATCGCTGGAATGGGTTGCGACGGTGGTGAAGCCGCAGACCATCCCTGTGTCCCGGTCGAAGTGGCTGACCATGGTTCGCACCCACGTGGGCGGCACCACGCAGTCGGCATCCGTCATGAGCACGATCTCTCCGCTGCTCCGCTCGATGCCGGCCGCTACGGCCGCAGCCTTGCCGCAGAGGGTCGTGGTGCCATCCTGAACCCGCACCAGATGGGCGTGGCGGTGCTGTGCGCAGAAGGCAGCAAGAAGCTCCCCGGTGTGGTCGCGACTCTGGTGATCCACAAGGATGAGCTCCATCCTCTCCCGCGGATAGTCCAAGGCTGCCAGGGAAGCCAAGCAGTGGGGCAGGTTGGCCTCCTCGTCGCGCGCCGCAACCACGATGCTCACGTGCGGCACATCTTCGCTGCGTCGGTCGTGCCTACGCCTGCCTGCCAGGGCCAGCGCTATCCCGGCGCACACATAGGCAGAAGCGACCAGCAGCAACAGGCCCAGCCAAGCAGTCATCAGCGCTCCTTACCGGTGAGCGATGCTCCTTCACACCGCTCCAGGCTCATGCGCAGATCGAACGGTGAAGCGGGAAAGAGCATCTGCACGGGCACTCTCGTGCCTGCTGTGCTGAACCAAATGAGCACGCCGGAGCCCATGCCGGAAAGCCGGTTGGTAAGAATGTCGGTTTTCCACGCCCGCCACCGGGAAGAGGGGCTCTTGGTGCGCAACAGCACCTTGTCCGCACGGCACGTGCCGGCTGCCGTCTCTACCTCTTCCTGGCCAATGCGCTCGACGCTCACTTCCCAGGTCAGACCCTCGCCGTCCAGGGTGTAGGTGCGCTTTTCCTTGGGCGCCAAGGGGAAGGTGCGAAGGTGGTACACAAGGGAAAGGATGTCACGCGTCCCTGCCGGTGCCTCCCAAGTGCGCCCGTCCGCCGTGCGTGCCATCCCTGCCTCCTGGTCAAAAGCGATGTCCATGGTGTGGGACAGGTTCTTTTGACGGATCTGCTTGACGAGCCGGCGCAGCACCAGCTCGGCGTCTAAGTAAGCCTCGTACACGTTGTCTACCCAGAAGAACTTACGATAGAGCGAAGTGGTCTGCATGGTTGCCTTCAATGTGAGGGCCCCGTTTTCGCCTGGCAACACTTCCGTGCGAAAGGTCCCGGCATTGAAGCTCCCGTAGTGCATCTTGTAGGTGAGCCGTTCATGCTCAGAACTGGCCGGTTGCGCAGCGCCCGCGGCTGCGGACCAACAGCAGCCGAGCACCACGAGCAGAGTGAGTGAAGGTATCATGGGCTTACTCCTGATCGGCAGTGGCTGATTCTCCGTCGGGGGAGGTGGCATCTTCCGGGTGGGGCAGCCGCTCTTCAGCCTGCCGTCGGGTGAGCGTACTGTTCATCTTCCGCCCCTTCCAGGTAAAGTTGCCAAAGGTGCCCACCAACCCGACGACTACCACGTACGGGACTTCTAACAATGTCCAAAGCGGGAAATAGACCAGCAGGTCGCTGCGGCGAAAGAATAGCGCACCACGCACCAAGAGCGCAAGCTCCGCCGCTGCCTTGGCGGCAAATGAGGCCGCTACCGGCCCGCGCAGCGCCGGCACGAACGGCGCGAGTACCACACCAGCGAGCAGGGAGAGGTTGTACAGGTAGACGCTCAGCAGATAACCGAAAAAGATCAGGTTTTGCTTCGTCTGGAACGCGCCGTTAGAGGCCCACCTGACCCGTTGATGAAAGAAGCGCCGCAGATTGGGCTCGGGCAGGCTGGAATTGTAGGCGCGGGGCGTTGCCGCAAAGCGCAGCCGCCAGCGCGTCCGACCGCGCACCAGCTGCACCAGGAGCACATCGTCCCCGGAGACGCGATGTCCGATGTGCCGAAAGCCGCCAACCTCCTCGTACACGCAGCGCCGGTAGGCCAAGTTCTGCCCGGAGGCTGCCAGCGGAAAGCCCAAATTGCACGAACCGGCCGCCGCAGACATGAGCGCCAAAAAGTCCACCGCCTGCAGCTGCTCAAACAGACTGCGCTGCTCGCCTGGTCGGCCCAGCTGGGAAAAACCCACCACCATGCCCACGCGCGGCAGGAAGTAGGACACCATCGCCTCGATCCAGGTGGAGCGCACGCGGCAGTCGGCATCGGTGGTCAAGATGAGTTCGCCGCTGCTCTGGGCGATGCCGGTGGCCAAGGCCTGCTTCTTGGGGCTCAAGGTGCCATCCCCTGGTGCCGGCTGCAGGTAGCGGAAGTTGGGATACGCGCGCACGTAGCGCTGCACGATCTCTGCCGTGCGGTCCACGGAACCATCGTCCACCACGATGACCTCGTACCTGTCCCTCGGGTAGGTCTGCCGTGCCAAATCCTGCAGCAGGGACTCGATGGTGCGCTCCTCGTTCCGGGCAGCGATCACCACCGACACGCGGTACTGGCGTTCGTTTAGCCCCCGCCTTGGGAAGAAGAGGCCTAAGAGAAAGAGCAGCACCACGCCCACGTAGACGGCCGTCAGCGCGCCAAGCACAGGGGGGAACCAGGCCATCATACCTCGACCTCGCTGACCCGGTAGCCGCGATGGGCCACGGCACCCTTCCAGGCAAACTTGCCCAAGGTGCCCCATGCCGCAAAGACCACCACGTACGGAATGTACAGCAGCGCAGCCAACGGCAAGTAGAGGCACAAATGCATACGCCGGAAGAGAGCGGCTCCATAGCCTACCAGCAAGAACTCAGGCACCAAGGCCATGGCAAAGGCCAGCACGGCCACGCGCGGCGCAATTACGCCTAAGCAGGCCATGGGCACCGCCGCCATCAGGCCGCAATGGAACAGGTAAATCAGGATGAGCAGGGTGGTGAGCCACGCGGGATAGAAGAAACCCTTGGAGGCGTGCCTGGTGCGCTGGTGGCGGAACTGCCGGAAGCTCTGCGGCCCGCCGGAGGGCACAATGGTCGCCGCATCGCGCGCGTAGCGACAGCGCCAAGAGGTCCTCCCCACCTTGTGCAGAAATAGATCGTCGTCGCCGGAGAGCAAGTGCTCCACGCCGGAGAAACCGCCTACCTCCTCATAGACCTCCTTGCGGTAGCCCAAGTTCGCCCCGCTACAGGTGAGCGGCACGCCTACGCCGATACTTCCGGCTGCCACGCAGGCCAAGGCCAAATCGTCCATCTCCATGAGGCGCAACAGAAGTCGCGAGCGCGGCCCCCAGCTCACCGGCGAGAATCCTGCTACCAGGCCCACACCCGGCGTGAAGTAGGATACCATGCC
>JACIZP010000372.1 GCA_014359355.1 Calditrichota bacterium
TATTTGGGCAGACAACCCTACCTTCCGCATGGTGTTAGGGATCTGTTCTGCCCTGGCAGTGACCAACAAGCTCACCAACACCCTGGCGATGTGCATCGCCGTGATTTTTGTCACGACGGCCTCGTCGGTGACTGTCTCGCTGCTGCGCCGGGCGATTCCGCGGCGGGTGCGCATGGCGGTGTACACCCTGATCATCGCCACCTACGTGGTCTTCGTGGATCAGTACCTGAAAGCGTTCTACCCGGCGATCAGCGAGGCCATGGGGCCGTACGTAGGACTCATCATCACCAATTGCATCATCATGGGACGCGCGGAGACCTATGCTTCCTCCAATCCTCCCGGTCGCGCCTTCTTGGACGCCTTGGGCGTGGGCCTTGGCTATGCCATGTCGCTCATCATAGTCGCCTTTGTGCGCGAACTTCTGGGGTTCGGCACACTGTTCGACCACCGCGTGCTCGGTAGCTGGTGGGAGCCATGGGTCATCATGGTGATGGCGCCAGGGGCGTTCATCGTCTTGGGTCTGTACATTTGGCTGTTGCGCGGCTTTCAGATGCGGAAGTAGCGCGCAAGGTAGCCTGCGTTCAAGGGAGACGCGCATGAGCCCGTACGTTATCTTCTTCGCCGCCATCTTCACCAACAACATCGCCTTGACCTACTTCTTGGGCATGTGTCCTTTCATAGCCGTATCGCGCGACCTAAAGACGGCAACGGGCATGGGTATCGCGGTCATCTTCGTGATGTCGCTTACGGCGCTTTTTGCCTGGCCGGTGTATCATTGGCTCCTTGTGCCCTACCACGTGCAATACTTGCAATTGGTGAGTTTCATCATCATCATCGCGGCGTTGGTGCAAGTGGTGGAGATGATCATCGAACGCTTCTCGCCCACGCTGTACATCAACATGGGAGTGTTTTTGCCGCTTATCACGGTGAACTGCGCCATCCTCGGCCTTGCGCTCTTCATGATCTTGCGCAACTACTCTTTCATTCAGAGCATGGCCTACGCCGTGGGGAGCGGCATCGGGTGGCTGGTGGTGATCGTGGCGATGGCCGGCATCCGCACCAAGTTGGTCTTCGCCAAGGTGCCCAAGGCGCTGGAAGGGCCGGGCATCACCATGATTATCGCCGGCTTGATGGCTTTGGGTTTCATGGGCTTTGCCGGAATCGTGAACCTGCAGTAGAGTGACACCAGTTCGACAATGTGAGGCGAGTCTCGCGTTATGATTCCATGGACAGCCATTGTGGTGCTTTCGGCCGTGGCGGGTGGTCTGGGAGTAGTGTTGGCGGTGCTGGACCGCTACCTTGGCACCTATGGTGAGTGCAAGATCTACATCAACGACAATGAACCCCTGGTGGTGCAAGGTGGGAATTCGGTACTGCAGTACCTCATCGACCACAAGATATTCATCCCGTCGGCGTGCGGCGGTCGCGCCACGTGCGGCTTCTGCAAACTCAAAGTGCTGGAAGGTGGGGGCTTGGTCCTGCCAACAGAGACTCCGTTTCTCTCCAAGGACGAAATCCGGCAGGGCGTGCGCCTGGTGTGCCAGGTCAAGGTCAAGCAGGATGTGCGTCTGCTGATTCCCGAAGCCTATCTTCGGGTGCAGCGCTTCCGCACGCAAGTGGCGGCAATTGAGGACCTTACCCACGACATCAAGCGAATCGTGCTCAAGCTCATCGAGCCGGACACTATCGAGTGCAAGCCTGGTCAATACATTCAGTTCGAGGTGCCGGGCACAAACGAATTCCGCGCCTACTCGATGGCCTCGCCGCCCAGTTGGAAACACGCTATTGAGCTCATCGTGCGTCTCGTTCCGGGCGGTTTATGCACAGGCTACATCTTCAACCGCCTCCAGGAGGGTGACGAGATTTACATCACGGGGCCGTATGGAGAGTTCTACTTGCGTGAGGACTCGCAGCGCGACATCCTCTGCGTGGCAGGAGGCTCCGGTGTGGCGCCCATCAAGTCCATTATCACCCACCTCTTCGAACAGGGCACGACCAGACGCGTGACCTACTTCTTTGGTGCCCGCGCCGTCAAGGACCTCTACTTCTACCGAGAGTGCCTGGAGCTGGCTCGACAGCACCCCAACTTCACCTACATCGCGGCTCTGTCGGCAATGGATCCGGGTGACCAATGGGAGGGGGAAACTGGGTTTATCCATACTGTGATCGACAAAAGACTGGACAGCTGCGCCAACATGGAGGCCTACCTTTGCGGTCCGCCGGTGATGATTGACGCAGTCATCGAGGTGCTCAAGCGCAAGGGGATGTCCGAGTCGTGCATCTATTTTGACAAGTTCTGAACCGGGGCCCTGGCCGCCGCTGGCATCCTCCGGAAGCAACGGGCTGCTTGTCAACACCTGGCCACGGGCACGGCGCTCACGTGCAGGAGGTGAGCCATGGACAAGGGTTTCTGGGAGGGCAAAACCGCTTGTTGGGAGATGCACGCTTGTCCTGAGCAAGTCCGCCGCCAGTGTCCTGCGTACTTCAACCCGGAATTCGCCTGCTGGGCCATCGCTGGCACTCCCTGCAAAGTAAACCTCGCCGCAGGCGTCGATGACGACGTCAGCATTTGCTACAACTGCAACGTGTACATGAGATATGGAGGTGGTCAGGAGATTGCCATCCTCTTGCCCAGCGAGGGAATGAGTCACTCCCGGCTGCTTCTGGAAATTGCGCGCGCTTCTGGGTTCTGTGAGAAACGACTCCGTCGAACAGGGGAGCCTACTGGGCCCGCGACCTAAGCTTTTCGCGGCGGAGTCGCGAGAGGGGGCGAAGGAGAACGAGATTTTGCTTGACATTTTCGGAAATCTTGCTATCTTTACCGGTGCGAGGCATTGGAGGGAGCTCAATCGGCGATGAAGGTACCAACAGCGCGCTGACAATTGCGGAAGGGCCTGCTGCAATCCGGCAGTGCCCTTTTGTATTTCAAGGCTCTGAGGAAGGTCAGCACTCTGGGCACATGTCTGCTCAGGGCGTCCTGATATCTGCATGGAGGAACGATGGAGCTGGAAGAGGCAATTCGCAGAAGAAGGAGCGTGCGCTCGTTCAAGGCTGACCCTGTGCCTCGCTCTGTGGTGGAACATTTGTTGGAGCTCGCGCAATGGGCCCCTTCGGGTATGAACCAGCAGAACTGGTACTTTGTGGTGGTCACCGGCCCAAGAGTGGAGGCCCTGCGGCGACTGGCAACCAAGGCATTTGACGAGCACGTGCGCCCACACTTGGAGCAGGTTTTTCCTGACAAGCCCCAAGTGGTGGAGGCCACTGGCAGATTCTTTCGGACCTTAGGGGGAGCGCCGGTGGTCATCTGCGCCTATCATGCTCCGACTGTCGAGGGAGAGCTCACTGACCTGCAATCGGTTGCTGCGGCGATTCAGAACCTCTTGCTGGCGGCGGTGGCCCATGGTCTCGGCGCGTGCTGGATGACAGGTCCCGTGCACTTGGCGGAGGAGATCAACAGCATTACCGGCGTCCACGACAAGAAGCTGCAGGCCATCATCCCGTTGGGTTACCCTGAGGGTCAGGCCCCCACACCCAAACGTAAACCTGAACGCGTTCTATGGATTGGTTGGGAGTGACTGAAGAGCAGGCCTTGCTGCGGCGAGAGGTGGCGGAGCTCTGTGCCAAGGAGGTTGTGGCACGGGCACTTGACGACGATCGCCGCGGCAAGCCACCTATCGAGTTGCTCGCCAAATTAGCACAGCTGGGGTTCTGCGGGGTGGCTGTGCCGGAGGCTCAGGGCGGCGCAGGCATGGGCCCACTGGCCGTCGTCATTGTTCTTGAAGAAGTGGCCAGAGTGTTCCCTTCACTGGCCTTATCCCTGGCTGCACAGACCATTGTTGGCATGGCCATTGCGGAATGCGGCGACTCCCAGCTCCAGGCGGAGTTTGCGCCGCTGGTGACCAGCGGCAGAGAGATGGCCGCCGTCTCCCTCGTGCAGGATGTGCTTGTCGGTGCGCGGCCCCGAGAAGCTGTTGCTTTGCGGGGCCAACTGCGCTTCATGGTCAACGGCCTGTTCGCCTCGCTGTTCCTTGCTGCTGTAGAAGTGGACGGCGGCAGGCAGTGGGCTATCTGTCGCGTCGCCAGCGGCGGATGTGCAGTTGAGCCACTGGAAGCGTTGGGGTTCCGGGCGTCAGGTCTGGCTACCCTGGTTTGCGATGGCGTGCCGTTGGCAGCTGGACAGCTTTTCCAGCAGGACGGAACCAGGATTTCTCTATGGCGCGGACTTTGCCTGTCGGCCATCGCGGTTGGTATATGCCAGGGCGCAGTCGACCACTCAAGTCGCTACGCCCGCGAACGCCAGCAGTTCGGGAAGCCGATTGCAGAGTTTGACATGGTCCGCAGACTGCTGGGGGATGCCGTGCGGCGCGCGACTTCGGCACGACTCATGACCTACGACGCAGCCACACGGATGGAGCGGGGCAGCACGTCTGAGACGCAGCTGCTGCAAGCGCTGACCTGGAGCAGAGAAGCAGCGATGCTCTGCGCCGACAATGCAGTACAGGTGTTCGGCGGCTATGGCTACACCAAGGACTATCCCGCTGAGATGTTTTTCCGTGACGCCAAGTTCTTGGAGACCACGCCACCTTCCGTGAGTGAAGCGAGGTGCGCAGAGGTGTAACTACCCGGAGATTACCCGCTCGGTTGCCGTGTGTGGATCTTGCTGCTCTGAAGAGTGAAAAGGAGATCGCACCTTGGCCAAAGCGAGGGCGTAAGGGGACGGTTCATCTGCCTTTCCTGAGCACGAGGTGGGCCGAAGTCTTGCTGGGAGAAGCGTCATATGAGCCTCTGTGAGCTGACTGCAGCGCATCTGCGCTTCAGGGACGAAGTGCGAGACTTTGCCCAAAGGGAAATTGCCCCGCGAGCAGCAGAGCGTGACGCCGCTGAGGATTTCCCACTCGACCTTCTGCGGACAATGGGCGAAAAGGGGTGGCTGGGTATTCCCTTCCCGGAAGAATACGGGGGCATGGGACGAGACTGCCGCAGCTACATCTTGGCCCTTGAAGAAATCGCCCAGGTTTGCCCTTCTACTGCTATTGCCATTGCCGCCCACTGTTCCCTTTCCTGCTATCGGATCTACGCCCACGGGAGCGCGGAGCAGAAGGGCAGGTACCTGCCGCCTCTGCTCCGCGGCGAGAAAATTGGCTCATTCGGCCTTACGCAACCGCATGC
>JACIZP010000373.1 GCA_014359355.1 Calditrichota bacterium
AGAGCATTACCCCCATCATGTGCCATTTGCCCGGAACGGCGTGGCAGAAGGTGTGCAATCGCCCTTGCGGGTCCATTTCCGGCTTGTCCGCGAAGGCAAACACCACCCCGGAGGTGCCGAGCGTCGAGGAGATGATGCCCTTGCTCACCACGCCGGTACCGACTGCTCCTGCAGCCTGATCGCCACCTCCTCCCACCACCGGCGTCCCTTCGCGCAGGCCGGTCTGCTCCGCGGCGACGCGGCTCACCTTGGCCGTCGCCACCGGCGACTCGGCACATTCCGGCAAAAACTCGCGCGGGATGTCCAGTATCTCCAGCAGCTCTTTGGACCACGTCCGGTTTTTGACGTCAAAGAGAAGCGTTCCGGAGGCATCCGAGACCTCGGTGGCAAAGGTGCCGGTGAGGCGGAACCGCACATAGTCCTTGGGCAGGAGAATGGTGCGCACCCGTTCGTAGTGCTGCGGCTCGTTCTTGCGCAGCCAGAGGATCTTGGGGGCAGTGAAGCCGGTGAGCGCAGGATTGCAAGCTAACTCCATGAGGCGCGCCGCGCCCACGCGCGAGGTGATCTCCTGACACTCCTCTCCGGTGCGCTGGTCGTTCCACAAAATGGCCGGGCGGATGACTTGGTGGCCTTCGTCCAGGAAGACGGCACCGTGCATCTGTCCGGAAAGCCCGATGCCGGCAATCTGCCCGGCAGCACCTGGCACCTTGGCCAAGACGGCTCTTATGCTCGCACACACCGCCCGCCACCAGTCTTCCGGGTCTTGTTCAGACCAATTGGGACGTGGCGTGTACAAAGGGTATTCTTCTGTTGCCGAGGCCACCACGGTCCCGTCTTCCTGAATGAGTAGGGTCTTGGTCCCGGTGGTGCCGACGTCGATCCCCAGCAGGTATGCCATACGTTCCCTCCTCTGTTGCGGTTTTGCCGAGTCTCAATCGCGTTTCGCGGGCAGGAGGTGAATGACGGTGAGCTCCGGTCGGCAAAACAGGCGAAAGGGGACGAGGGCGTTCCCAATGCCCCTGTTCACGTACAGCTTGGTATGGCCAAAGGAGAACAGGCCTGCTGCATAGCGCCTGCCGATCTTGGTCTGGCTGAACAGGGCGCCAACTCCCGGCAGGCGAACCTGCCCTCCGTGAGTGTGGCCGGCAAGGACAAGGTCAATGCCCAAATCCTCCGCCGGGTGTACCATGTCAGGGGAGTGGGCCAAGAGCAGCCGAAAGCTCCCCTCAGGGATGCCTCTTGTTGCCGCCCGTATCCCCTCCCGTTCCAAGGCAAAGTCCAGCCACCCCTCTGGATCTGGGCCTTTGCCGCAGAACGATTCGCTCAGCAGGACGCTGTCGCGAGAGATGTCCACCACGCGCAGGTCGGCAAAGCGGCGGGTGCCATGGCCGTGGCTCCACAGCCCCACTGTCCCGTGAGAGAGGCGCGCCTGCGAGGTGTCGACAAGGAGCAATTGCCAGCTCATTGGCTCAGGACTACCTTCTTCCCACACCTTGGCGCTGACCTTCGTGCAATTGGCCATCGATTGTGCCCTGATGCGAAACCAGTACCAGCGCTCCGCCTCCGCGGAGAGTGCCAGGTCGACGGGGGGCACAGGCGAGCCGTGCGCGTCCAGGCGAAACCCAGGCAACCCCTCGCGCCAGCGCAGGCGGTAGAAGCGGTCTTCGCCACTGCCAAAGCCGGAGTAGACAGTGACCCCCATGCCGGCCTCCCCAGAGCCGGAGTAGCTCATGGCGCCGGTACACTCGTAGTCTTGCCAAAGTGCGCTTCCGGGTCCCACAAAATGCGAATAGGCGTTGTCCGTAGAAAACCCTGCCTGGAGAATACATCTCTCGCCGCTCCGGGCAGTGGTAAAGTCAGCATAGAGGGCAGGGTGGAAGGAGAAAAAGTCCGCGCCGAGCACATAGAGCGAACTCCCGCCGAGGTCGACACGCTGGTGTTGGTTGCAGAGCACGGTGGCACCAGTGGCGCGCAGCGCATCCAGGACGGTGTTGTTGAGTTCCTTTTGCGCCACCAGTTCATTGTTACCCCGCACGATGAAAAGGCCGTGCCTTGGACGCAGCAAGGAGGTAAACTCGCGCACGGCAGCCAGGGCCGGCTTCAACTGAGCCGAGCGTTCCTTGGCTATCCAGTGCGAGGAGCCAATGAGGTCCCCAGTGATGACGACGAGGTCCGGCGCAAAGCTATTTGCCCGCGCTGCCACCCTCCGGTGAAAGTCGGCAAGAGTGTGCAGGTGAAGATCGGAAAGTTGCACGATGGTGATTGGCTTTGAGCCAGGCGGCAGCTTTTCCGTTTGGAGGGAGAGGTGCGTAACCTGTAGGCGGGAAGGCTCGATCCAGCGGGCGTAGGCGAGGAGCGCTGCCAGCAGAAAAACGCCCAAAAGGGGGATGAGGCGGATCCAATTCCGGACGCGAGGGGCCTTCAGGAGGCGTTTGGGCCTCCTCGAGGCTGGCCCAAGGATCCGTTCTTTTGCCGTCCGCGAACTCATACCGACTCGTGCGTTCTTCTTCCGCTGCGTACCTGCTTGGCAGCAAATTTACACACAAAGGCCGAAAGAGGCAATCTATTTTTGCGCGTGAACCACCCGATTGTGAGGGGATGATGGCCAGCGCAGAGAATGCACCGCATTCGGCGCAAGGGTTGGGGGGAGTGCAATGCCTTCATGCATTGCAGGGTGGGGCAACCCCTCGCCCCCTCCGCGGCCTGGGGCCGCGTGGCGCCGCATAAAGGTGGCGCATTCCCGACGTCGGACAGGCATTCCCCCTCTTCTCGCCCTCCGGGTGCAACCGGTTTTCCTCTTGTTTTGCTGGGGGAAATTTCATATATTTTGCCGCCTCAAGAACGAGGCGGCGCGATGGTGAGCGTAGCTCAGCTGGATAGAGCACTAGGCTGTGGCCCTGGTGGTCGCGGGTTCGAATCCCGTCGCTCACCCTACCGCTTGGGCAAGGCGCGCCGGCGCGACAAGCACACACGCCTGTCCGCCTCCGTTGCCACGACACGTCCCCTTCGTCTAGTGGTTAGGACTCAGGATTTTCGATCCTGCAACAGGGGTTCGACTCCCCTAGGGGACGCTCACTTCGACGGGCGAGAAAGCCCCGTGTGCGGCACGGTCTCTCGCCCGTTTTCCTTATCGGCAAGCACAGAACAGTCCCAAGCCGACAGGGGCACGAGGCCGCGAGCGCAGATGTTCTGCCGACCTCGACTCTACGCGACCACGTAGGGGCAAGCCAGAGCGGCCGAACGACTCGCGGATCCTTTCGCGCCAATCTTCAGGCCCAATGCGTGGGGAAGGCGTTCGTTTCTTCTTTTCTTGGCCCAGCCAGGGTATGGCGCAATGAGCGCTCAACCAGGCACATCACCCGCAAGCGGACAGGAACGACCGGAGAGATTCTTGACGACTTTGTGCGAACTCAACGAGCTGCGCGAAAAGTTCAGCTCGCTTTTCGGTGACCAGCCGGAAGTGTTGGTGCGTGCCGCCGGGCGTGTCAACCTCATCGGCGAGCACACCGACTACAACGACGGCTTTGTCTTGCCGGCGGCCATCGACCGCCATATCTGCCTGTTGGCGCGGCGGCGGCCAGGCCGCATCGTGCGTGCCTACGCTGCCGAGTTCAACGATCTCGCCACTTTCCCGGTACATGCGATCCCGGAGGAGCAGCACGGGCACTGGACGGTCTACCTGCGGGGTGTCATCCAGCTTCTGCAACAGCAGGGTGTGGAAATCGATGGTTTCGATGTGCTCATCGCTGCCACGCTGCCGCGGGCTTCGGGACTCAGCTCCTCCGCAGCTCTTGAGGTCGGTACGGCCTCGCTCATTCAGGCGCTTTTCCCGTTTGTCATGGACGAATTGCAGCTCATCAAACTTGTGCAACAGGCCGAGCACCAGTTTGCCGGCACCAAGTGCGGCATCATGGACATGTTCGTCTGCCGGCTGGGCCGCCAGGCGCACGCCCTCTTTTTGGACTGCCGCTCGTTGGAGTACCGCGTGGTTCCCTTAGCGCTGGACGAGGTGGCTTTGGTCATTTGCGACACCAAGAAGAAGCGCGGCCTGGCGACCTCTGCCTACAACGAACGGCGCGCACAGTGCGAAGAGGGGGTGCGCCTGTTGCGGCAGTGGCTACCAGGCATCAGTGCCCTGCGCGATGTGAGCCTTGAGCAGTTTGCTCCCCTCGCCGACCGCCTCCCGCCGGTCGTGCGGCGCCGCTGCGAGCACGTCGTGGCCGAGAACGCTCGTGTGTTAGAGGCAGTAAGTGCCTTGGAAAGGGGCGACCTCGCCCATTTTGGCAGGCTGATGCAGGCATCGCACGCCAGCCTGCGCGACCTGTACGAGGTGAGCTGCCCGGAGCTCGACACGCTGGTGGAAAGCGCGCTGGCGGTAGATGGTACGCTGGGGGCGCGGCTCACCGGGGCAGGTTTCGGCGGCTGCACCGTCAATCTCGTGCGGCGAGATGCACTCGAGGAGTTCAAGGAGAGAGTGGGCACGGACTATGTCCGACGCTTTGGACAAGAGCCGGGCATCCTCGTCTGTAGTGCCGCCGATGGCGTACAGGTGCAATGGCTGTCCCCGCCAGCTTGTTCGGACAGGACTTCGAATGGCTAACTCGCACCCCCAGAGAATTGTGGTTGTCGGCAGTTCGAATACCGATCTTGTGGTTCGCTGCCAGAGAGCGCCGGCGCCGGGCGAGACGGTGCTCGGGGGCGAGTTTTTCACTGCTGCAGGAGGCAAAGGCGCCAACCAGGCGGTTGCTGCGGCCCGGCTGGGCGCTGAGGTCTGGTTCGTGGCGAAAGTGGGAGACGATGCCTTTGGGCAGCAGGCGCTCGCCGGGTTGCAAGCCGAGGGCGTGCACTGCGACTTTGTGACCGTTGACCCTCGACACCCCTCAGGTGTGGCGCTCATTGTGGTGGAAGAACAGGGCCAGAATCGCATCGTAGTGGCCCCCGGGGCGAACGACCACTTGACGCCGGATGATGTGCAGGCAGCCGCCGGGGTGATACGCGACGCCGGCGCCCTGCTGGTGCAATTGGAGACGCCCTTGGAGACCGTGCGTCATGCGGTAGGCCTGGCCGCCGAGCATAGCGTGACGGTCATCCTCAATCCCGCACCGGGAAGACCGTTGCCAGGTGAGCTGCTGCGCTCGGTGGGGCTCATCACGCCCAATGAGAGCGAAGCAGAGCTCCTCACCGGCGTCAGGCCCCAGGATGACCGGACAAGGCGCGAGGTGGCCGCACTCCTGCACAAAGAGGGCGTGGGCAAGGTCATCATCACCCTGGGTGCCGAAGGGGCGTTTGTGTCTGAGGGGAGCGAGGCCAATCTCATCCCCGGGTTTCCGGTAAAGGCGGTGGACACGACCGCTGCCGGCGACGCGTTTAACGGCGCTTTGGCGGTTGCTCTCGTGCAGGGCCGGGAGCTTGGCGAAGCGGTTCACTATGCCAACGCGGCCGCAGCATTGGCGGTGCAGAAACTGGGTGCGCAACCTTCGTTGCCAACTGCAGGAGAGGTGGATTCATTCCTTACGCAAGTTCGGGGCAGGATCGTCTGAGAGAGGATGGACATGAGCCTTTTTCTCAACGCGGCGATGATCTTCGTGTTCCGCATTATCGACGTGAGCCTGGGCACTATCCGCATGATCTTCATCATCCAGGGGCGGCGCATCGTGGCGTCGCTCATTGGCTTTGTAGAGGTTACCATCTTCCTGGTGGCCATTTCCAAGGCCATCGCCGGCATGCACAACGTGGTGAGCGTCATCGCCTACTCTGGGGGATTTGCTTGCGGCACCCTCCTTGGCATTACTATCGAGCACAAACTCGCCTTGGGGTGGTCACATATCCGGGTTATCTCCCAGCGCTATGCTCGAGAAATCGCCTCTGCCCTGCGGCAAGCGGGATTTGGCGTGACGGTGGTGCCCGGCGAAGGGATGAAGGGGCCGGTGGAGCTGGTCTACACTACGGTGCGTCGCAAGCAGACCAGGCAGGTAATCAAGATGGTGGAAAGCATCGACCGCGAGGCGTTCATAACCCTGCATGATTCACGGCACATCTTCCGCGGCCACGTGGCTCCTAACCTGAAGAAGTGAGGCACCTTTTTGGCGACGTGAGCCGGGAGGAGTTGAATACTCGCAAACTTATGCGCACCACGGGCAGAAGAGCATGAAAGCGAAGCGCCTCCGAAGACGACACTGGCACGACACGTTCGCCCTTTGGGCACGGAGACTGCGCACGGTCTCGGCAGGAGCCATCATCATTTTTCTCATTTGCTACCTGCTTGGGGCTTTCGCCCACATC
>JACIZP010000374.1 GCA_014359355.1 Calditrichota bacterium
CAAACTGCCACCCTCGTACGAAATCTGACCCTGCGGACCCAGCACAAAGGGAATCGTGTTATCGAACTCGCCGGCGACCAGGTGCAACACGCCGTTGATGGTGGTGGGCTGCGACAACGTCACCCCCGCCGGGTTGGCAATGAGCAGATTGCCCACCACCGCCGGCATGCGCGTGCTGGTCACCTGCGCCACCGCCCCATTGAAACCATAGCTCGAGCCCGCCGGCAACGTCACCACACCCGTCACATCCCGGAACACCTCCTCTACCCCACCAGCAAGCGCCGTTACCAACGTCGCCCCCTCGTTGAGCACAAAAATACCCGCCCCCGCTAACCGACTCTCCCCCATGTCCAAAGTCGTACCGCCACCGACCTCAATCGGCAACGCCGTCAGCGTGTTCCCTCCGCCAAGCCGCAAGTACTGCGTCCCCTGCTTGGCAAACACAAACCTTGCTCCGCCAGGCGTCTGCGTCGAACTCTGCGTGGTGGCATTGGACATCGAAAAATCACCCTCGTACAGATACCACGTCGTGGTGCCGTTGGGCTGCGAACCCCGACTGATGGAAAAGTTGCCACCCGTCACCGCAATATCCCCGTAATGGTGCACAATGAAGGTGGTGTTCGCCGTGCTCGTCCCATGCACCGCAAACGCCCCACCCTCAACAATCACATCCCCCAGCACCGTGATGACCGACGTATCCCCCGCAGCCGTCGAGCTCATCTGCCAACGGTAGGCGCCCGTGTTCACCACCCGAATATCGCCGCCGATGGTGATGTTGTCCCACCCCATGTCGCGGTTGCGACCCAGATTGGGGGTGTTGAACACCACGTGGTGGAAATTCTGGTTGCGATTGGCCGGCGCATCCTGCTTCGTCCCCGTCAACAGGAACGTCGAGCCCTCCTGCCAAGTAGCCAACGGCACACTCCCCCCGTCCCGCGCGTGCTCGTAGGTGCTGCCGTCGCCAAAAGCCAACGAGCCGCTCGTCACCTCCACCACGCCATTGTCCTGCACCTTGAGGTAGCCACCAATCTCAACGGGAATATCCACCCGCACCGTGTCGCTGCCGTCAACAGTGATCTTCTCCGTGCCCCTCGGCGCACTGGGCACCGCCACCCACCGATCTACCACTAACCCCTCCCACGTCGAGGCCTGACTCCAATCGCCCGACTGCACCGAGCGGTATTCGGTCACCACTAACGGCACCTTCAAACTGCCACCCTCGTACGAAATCTGACCCTGCGGACCCAGCACAAAGGGAATCGTGTTATCGAACTCGCCGGCGACCAGGTGCAACACGCCGTTGATGGTGGTGGGCTGCGACAAAACCACACCCTCAGAATTGTTAATCGTTAGGTCATTCACCACCGATGGCATCGCCGCGCCGGTCACCTGCCGTGTGGTTCCATTGAACGTGTAGTTGGCGTCACTGCTCAGCGTCACCACTTCGGCTGGCAATGTCCCCAAGAAGCCCGCCACGCCATCGCTGTGAGCCGTTGCCAGCGTTGCGCCCGGATTCAAGACAAAGATGCCGTTGCCCGCCAACACGCTCTGCCCCACGTCCAACGTGGTGCCAGAGCTCACCTCGATGGGCAAGTTGACAATGTTGTTGCCCTCACCCAAGGTCAGCTTCTGCACCCCAGCCTTGGCGAACACAAACTTGGCATTGCCGGCCGTCGGGTTGGAGTTCTGCGTGGTGGCATTCGACATCGACAGATCGCCCTCGTACAGATACCAGGTTGTCGTTCCGGAACCATTACCCTGGGAGCCGCGAGCGATGGAAAAGTTGCCACCCGTCACCGCAATATCCCCGTAATGGTGCACAATGAAGGTGGTGTTCGCCGTGCTCGTCCCGTGCACCGCAAACGCCCCACCCTCAACAATCACATCCCCCAGCACCGTGATGACCGACGTGTCCCCCGCAGCCGTCGAGCTCATCTGCCAACGGTAGGCACCCGTGTTCACCACCCGAATATCGCCGCCAATGGTGATGTTGTCCCACCCCATGTCGCGGTTGCGGCCCAGATTGGGGGTGTTGAACACCACGTGGTAGAAATTCTGGTTGCGATTGGCCGGCGCATCCTGCTTCGTCCCCGTCAACAGAAACGTCGACCCCTCCTGCCAAGTGGCCAACGGCACACTCCCCCCATCCCGCGCGTGCTCGTACACCGAGCCGGCAGCAAAGGCCAGCGAGTCTCCGCCTGCGAGCATGCCGCGGTTCACCACAGTGCCTTCAACGAGTCCTTTGGGCGCGGTGATAAGGCCAAGAGTGTCCACCCTCATGAGTGCACCCGGCAGTACCGCGAGTTGTGACGTCCACACGGTGTCGTTGAATGACACACCCTGCGGGTTCACCACCCCCAAGAAGCGCGTTGAGTCAGGCAGAAGACTGCCAGCAGCCTGCGGCTCGATGCCGTTGAAGACATATCCTGCCGCCTTGCTCAGCAGCTTCTCTCCGGAAGTGCCAATGGCCTCGTCGAGGCCACCCGGCGCAGCAGTCTGCAGGGTCGCTCCTGCGGAAAGCACGAACTTGCCGTTCCCACCCAGTTTCGAAGTGCCCATGTTCAGAGTCGCGCCGCTGTCGACCTGCACAGGCAAGCCACCCCCGCCATAGGTGACGTTTTCCAGCAGGAGGTTCTGGACTCCCCCGGTCTTGGCGAAAATGAACGTTGCCCGCCATGGATTGGAATTCTGGGTGGTAGCGTTGGACAGCGAGAAATTGCCCTCATGCAGGTACCATTTAGTCCAACCGGTGCCGGTCTGGCCCCCCTGGCTGCCTCTGCTGATGGCGAAGGTGCCCCCGGTCACCAGAATGTCGCCGTATTGGTGCACCTCCACCTGCGTGGCACTGCTGGTTCCTTGTGTCTCGAATTGGCCATTCTGAACAATCACGTCGCCCTGGATGGTCACGGTGCCCGAAGTGCCACCCACGAGTCGCCAGCGCGCTGAACCAGTGTTGAGTACCACAATGTCTCCGCTGACCGTCTTCCCTGCGAGGTTGAGGTCCAAATTGCTGGTCAGCCCCGGTGTGTTCAGCACAATGTTCCAGTAGTCCTGACCCCTGTTCGCGGGCGCTGAACTCGTAATGCCAGTGAGGAGAATCGTCGACCTCTCCCCCCAACTGGCTTGGGGGATGCTGCCGCCATTCCGTGCGTGCTCGTACTGCCCTCCATCCAAGAAAGCCAGTGAACCAGTGGTGACTTCCACGCTTCCGGTGTCCTGGACCTTGAGGGAGCCGCGGATCTCTACCGGCACGTCGATGCTCACCACGTCCGTGCCCTTGACCGTGATGTTTTCCGTGCCGATTGGCGGCGTGCTGGCTGCAACCCATTGCGTTCCGTCAAAGACTTCCCAGGTAGCGGCTTCGCTCCAATTCCCCGTCGTGGCAGAACGGTAGTCCCCCATTTGCTGAGCCGAGACAAGCCCGGCGAGCGCCACCAAGACGATGGCCGACAACCAAAGTGCGTACCTTTTGCTTGTCATGACGGCATCCTCCTATGACTGATATGCTCTCTAGGTGCACCCTACACTCTGACAAGAGCTGGGCGCCTACCTCTGAACCAGCATTCTCCCCATCTTCACCACGTCGCCCGCCTGCACACGGTAGAAATAGATGCCCATGGGGAGTCCTCGCGGTCCCCACGTCAATTCATGGACACCTGGCTGCTTCTTCCCCTCGTACAACGTCGCAACTTCTTGTCCGAGAAGATTCAGGACCTTCACACTCACGTAGCTCGCACTTGGTAAACCAAAACGGATAGATGTCGTTCCCCGGAAGGGGTTGGGGTAGTTCTGTTCGACAAAAAAGGCGCGCGGAACATTCTCCTGCCTCGATGTTACCCCGACGGCGATCTTCAGACTTCCTCCCTCATAATAAATCGAGCCGCTGGGTCCCAAGGTGAAGGGAATGGTGTTGTCAAACTCGCCGGCCATCAGCCGGAGCACGCCATTGATCGTCGTCGGTTGGGAAAGTGTCACACC
>JACIZP010000375.1 GCA_014359355.1 Calditrichota bacterium
CTGGTGATGGTGAAATACATAGCAGGCAAAAAGAGGACATGAGAGGCACTTCTGGCTGCGCAAGCGGCCCGGCGAGCAAGGCGCTGCGGTTGTCCCGTCCACGAGAGGGGGCTTTCTCAGGAAGGGCAGGAACATGCTCAACAAGCTGAGCTATGTGTTCGTGGCGCTGGTGGCGGTCTTTGTACTGTGCCAGATAATCCTTCCCAAGAACAAGACGGCAGGCGTGCGCCGTGTGCGGCAGGAAGTGAGGACCGAATCACGCACCCAGCGCGAGAGGAGCGTGCCTTCTCTGTCCCGGGGTGCTTCCCGCTCAAGACTGCGCGTTGCGGAGATCGCCATTTGTCGCGACATCAAAGACCTGCGGCCAGTCGGCGTAGACACGCGCTTTCCGCCCCAGGTTGGCTCGCTCTTCTGTTTCACCTTGATTGAAGGGGCCACGGGCCCCCAGGTGGTCTACCACGACTGGCAATATGAGGGCCAGTCGCAGATTTCGGTGCCACTGAGCGTGGAGGACCAGCGGTGGCGGACGTGGAGCAAGAAGGCCATCAGGCCTGACCAGGTGGGAAAGTGGAAAGTCGAAGTGCGGGACGCTGAAGGGCGCCTCCTTGGTGAGGCACGCTTCGAAGTGTCCCGCTCCGGGCACTGACCAAGCACACCGGCAGAAAAAAGCTGTTGAAATTCTCGGCGATTATTGCTATAATAACAACGCGTCCGACGATCCCTGGGCCCTTAGCTCAGCCGGTAGAGCAGCGGACTCATAATCCGTAGGTCGCAGGTTCGAGCCCTGCAGGGCCCACGCCTGTAAATCGACCATGGCCGAGGCCAGATCCAGCCTGGAGATGGCCTTTTTTGGTCTTTGTGGACACGACTGCGAAGATGAGGAGCAACGGACTTGTAATGAGGAGGTGCTTCTCGGTGAGGCGAACTGCCGTTGGCGCGGTATTTGTTGGTTTTCTCTTTCTGCTCGCATGCGAGTCGCGCGAGCCGGAAGTGGTGGCAAGGGTCGGTCGACACTCGGTGGACGTCCGCAGCGTAGTCGACCGCTACAGGTGGACCCGCGACTTCCAGGTGGGGAAACCGATCACGCCAGAGGCCATCAAAGAGTTCGTGGACAGCAACATGCTGTGGGAACTCCTGTTTCGCGCCGAGGGTTACCGGATGGGTTTGCACCGCGACAGTGCTGTGGTGCGCCGCATCGAGAACGAAAAACGTGATTTTTTGACCATGCCCAATGGCCCCCTCTACCGCGCGGTGTCCCCCAAGAACATGGAGATTACGGAGCCGGAACTCCACCGCCTGTACGCTCAGCTCAATGAAGAAGTGCTCATCGCCCAAATTGTGCTCAAGTCAGAACGCATGGCGGACTCGCTCTATGAGGCCCTTCGCAAAGGCGCCGATTTTGCCTCCCTCGCCCGGCGGTTTTCGGCGGATATTCCCAGCGCACTGAACGGCGGGCAGATGACGCGCTACTACACGCGCGGCTATCTGGCACCGCCTTTGGAGGAAGCGGCCTTTTCCCTGAAGATCGGCGAGATCTCTCGCCCGGTGAAGACGGCCATCGGCTACCACATCGTGAAGCTGATTGACAAACGGGGTTTCAAGCCTCGCCCGTACGCCCAAGTACGTCGCGAGCTGGAGATGCAGCTGCGGGTGGCCAAGACAAGCCAGTTCATGGACGAGTGGGTGGAAGACTTGTTCAAGCGGTGGCGCGTCGCGGTGAACGACACCCTTGGACGCTATTTTGTTGAGATGTACGTTCCCGGCGAGGGCCCGGTACCGAGCCATCTGGACCCGGCACGCGCTCCTGGCATCAGCTTGCAGACCGAAGCCATCACATGGGCGACAGGGCGGTGGCGGGTCGTCGACTTGCTTCGCCACTACAATGAGCTTGAGCTCAGCGAGAGAGTGCCCCTCAACTGCACTGAGGACTTTGTGGCCTTTGCCAGGCGAGCTCTTTTCCCGGAACTGCTGTATGAGGAAGCAAAGGGACTGGGGCTCGCTTCGGGCCGCGAATTCGAGGAGAAAACGCGCGAGATCACCGAGCGCATCGTCATGCAAGAGTGTCGCCGCAGGCTGGTTACCAGCAAGGTGCAGGTGAGCGAAGACGAAGTGCTGAAGGAGTACGAGGAGCAGAAGGAGGGGAAGTACAAAGGGCTCACCTACGCCCAGGCGCGGGCTCGTGCCTACAACTGGCTGGTGGGAACTCGGACCTCGGCCCTGCAGGCGGAGGTGCTCCAACAGCTTCGCAGCCGACACAGAGTGAAGTGGAATCAGCGCGCGCTCGCGGAGGCGGTCAAGCAACTGGAGAAGCGCCGCCAAAGCCAGAAGTGATTAGCGTCGCGCTGACTCTGGGGGAGAAGACGCAGGCATGCAAACCACGGGTCGTGTTACCGCCGTACGGAGGGAGGTTTCGGGTGAGGAGGCTCTGGCCTTAGGGGCATTCCGTGCCGGCGTAGAGCTGGTGTGTGGGTTCCCTGGGCGACCGGGTGCGCGCACGCTTCACCTGCTGGGTGCCGCCGGGCAGACGCGCGGCGTCCGCGCCAAGTGGAATATCAGTCCTGTGGCAGCTCTGGAGGAAGCAGTCGGGAGTTCCCTCCTGGGCTGTCGTTCGCTGGTCTGTCTACCCGGCAGCGGGCTGGCTGCCGCGGTTGATCCGTTCATTGTTGCGGCGTCGACCGGGATCCGGGCCGGCTTGGTAGTTCTTGCTGGCGACGACCCAGGCACGGTGGAGGCCAATGCCGAAATCGACGCGCGGGCCATCGCTGCGCTGGCCCACGTGCCGGTCCTGGAGCCTGCCACCCCTGCGCAAGGCGCGGAGATGATGGAGGAGGCATTTCGCCTCTCTGAGGAGTACCAGCTGCCGGTGATGGTGCGCATCGTGCTCGCCTACGCCCAGATGCGAGGCGAAATTGTGGTGGACAGGCTCGTTCGCCATCCCCCTCCGGCGGCGCGGTTTGCCCGCGAAGAAGGGCGGTGGCTGGCCACGCCAGCTGTCGCAGCGGAGCGCAGCGCACGGCTGCACTGGAAGTGGGAGCGCATTGCCGAGAGTTTCGGGCATTCGCTCTTTAATGAGGTGCACGGCAGCGCACGACGGGCGGTGGTGGCTGTTGGGCATGTGGCTGCCGAGGTGGAAGACCTCGTTGGCGACTTGGCGCGCGGCCATTTCACCCTCTGCAAGTTGGGAACCGCGGCGCCCCTGCCCAGCGGCTGGCTTCAGGGGATCCTCCAGTCGTGCGATGAGGTGGCGGTGCTGGAGGAGAGTGCACCATTGGTGGAGCGGGCCTTGCTGGAGCTGGTGCACATGCGCCGGATGAATGTGGAGGTGAAAGGGCGCCTCACCGGCCTTGTGCCGCCCAGCAGCGAGCTTTTCCGCTGGCAGCTGGAGGAGATCCTCTCCCAGTTCGAGCCGCGCTTTGCGCCAGCGCGTCCTTTCTTTCCCTACGAGGAGGCAAGCCAGCGGCCGCCCGAAAAGGGCTTTTGCGCCGGCTGTCCGCATGTGCATGCCTTCCGCGTTCTCAAACAGGTGTTACGCGCGGTCTATGGTGATGCGCCGCCGATTATCGTCGGCGATCCAGGGTGTACGATGCGGGCGGCCCTTGCGCCGCTGACGCTCATCGATGTCTCGTACAACCTTGGCTCGGCGGTGAGCATCGCCAAAGGCTTGGCTGCTCAGGTAAGCACTCTGCCTGTGATCGCCGTGCTGGGCGATACCGCCTTCTTCGCCTGGGGCCTCAACGGCCTCATTGAAGCGGCACGGGAACGGGCCCAGATGATTGTGGTCATTTTTGACAATCAGACTTCTGCGACCACTGGCTTTCAGCCCAATCCAGGAAGTACCTATGTGGTCCAAGGCGAACGCTTCAAACGGGTAGCGCTGGAAGAGCTGGTGAGTGCGTGCGGCGTTGATCTCTTGCGCGTGGTCGACCCCGAAAACGAAACCCGCACGCGCCAGGTCTTCTCGGAGGCCCTCACCGTAGATGGCCTGCGCGTTGTCGTGCTGCGTTCACCGTGCCCCCTCATCCCTTGATCCTCGTTTTTGACCGCCGGAGATCGCCATGCTACCGATGCAGATCCTCAAGCAATTGCGCAAGATAGTCGGCAAGGACAACGTCCTGACGGATCCCCTTGACCTCCTCCTTTACGAGTACGATGGGAGCATGGACGCCATGCGTCCCGAAGCAGTGGTATTTGCCCATTCCACGCCGGAGGTGAGTGGCGTGTTGGCGTTGGCGCACCGGGAGCGCATCCCTTGTGTGCCACGGGGTTCGGGGACCAATCTGAGCGGTGGCTCGGTGCCGGCCAAGGGCGGCATTGTGCTGGAACTGACGCGCATGAACAGAATCCTGGAGATCGATGTGGCCAACCAACGCGCCGTGGTCGAACCCGGGGTGTACAACTTGGACCTGCAGAACGCATTGGCGCCGCTGGGCTATTTCTACGCGCCGGACCCGGCCAGCCAGAAGGTCTCCACCATCGGCGGCAACGTGGCGGAAAACGCCGGAGGACCGCACTGCTTGAAGTACGGCGTGACCACCAATCACGTGCTCGGCCTCGAGGTTGTTCTTGCGGACGGTCGTGTGTGTCGATTGGGAGGGAAGGCTCTTGATGCTCCCGGCTACGACCTTGTGGGCGCCCTGGTAGGCTCAGAAGGGACGCTGTGCGTAGTCACCAAGGTCATTGTGCGCATCCTGCCGATGCCGCAAGATGTCAAGACACTCCTGGCCATATTCGACTCGCTCGATGCCGCGGCTGACGCCGTGTCGGACATCATCGGCCGGAGGATCGTGCCCGCAACGCTGGAGATGATGGACAAGTTGACCATCCAGGCGGTGGAGGCGTCGCTTGCGGTGGGTTATCCGACCGATGCCGAGGCAGTGCTCGTCATCGAGGTGGATGGACCCGCTGCGGGGCTGGTCGCCCAGGCGCGCGAAATCGAAGCCATCTGCATCCAACACGGCGCCCGCGAGGTACGCACTGCGCGCAACGAACAGGAGCGCCAGGCCCTGTGGAGCGGAAGGCGAGGTGCGTTCGGCGCGATGACCCGCGTGCGGCCATCCATTATGGTCGCCGACGGCACGGTGCCGCGGGCCAAGTTGCCGCATGTGCTCCGCGAGGTAGGACGGATTGCGCGCAAGTACCAGCTGCAACATGCCAATCTGTTGCATGCCGGCGACGGCAATCTCCACCCCAACTTGATGTTTGATGCTCGCGACCCTGACGAGCGGCAGCGGGTCATCAAGGCGAGCCACGAGATCCTCGAAGTCTGCGTTGCCGTGGGCGGCACTATCAGCGGCGAGCATGGCATAGGCCTGGAAAAGATCGGCGCTATGCCTCTGGTGTTTTCCGACGATGACATGCGGGCGATGTTCGGCCTCAAGCGAGTCTTCGACCCCAACTGCGTGCTGAACCCGGGGAAAGTATTCCCGGAGCGCTTCTACCTCACTGAGGGAGCAGCAGCATGAGCCGCACACGCACGGGCCTGTGGTCTGGCGCGATTCTCACCGACAAAGCAGAGGTCCGCTTTGACAGCGGCACCTTGCAGCGCTTCGCGGTGGAGGGTGTGCGCCCTTCGGCAGTGGTGTGGCCCCAAAGTGAGGAGGAGCTTAGCCAGTGGCTCCGCGAAGCCCATCGCCAGCAGGCAAAGGTGTTGGTTTGGGGCGAAGGTGAACTCATGCACATAGGCGGCACGCCTGAGCCCTTCGACCTTGCCATCTGCACGGCGCGCCTGAAAAGGGTGCTGGATTTTGACCCCGAGAACCTCACCGTTTCCGTGGAAGCGGGCATGACGTTGCGGGAGTTGCAGGCGCTTGTGCGAGGAAGGAACCTGTGGCTGCCATTGGATCCCCCGGTGTCGGGGTCGGCGACCTTGGGCGGAATTGTGGCCGCGAACGCTTTTGGGCCCAGGCGTCAGCTGTACGGAGGGGTCCGCGACCTCCTGTTGGGTTGCAGGGCCGTTCTGGCGGACGGGACGGTGGTGAAGGCCGGGGGCAAGACGGTGAAGAACGTGGCGGGCTACGACCTCACCAAGCTCTTTGTGGGATCGCTGGGTTCCATAGGTATGTTGAGCGCCCTCACGCTCCGTCTCTCCCCCCTTGCGGAAAGTGCGCGAACGGTGCTTGCGGTGTTCCCCAAGCGCGAAGACTGCTGCAAGGCCGCTGCGGCCATGGCTCGCTCGCCGCTTTGTCCGGCGGCGGTTGAGGTGATCTCGTCGGGGGCGCTGAATCGCCTTGCCATGCCGGAGCTAAGCGGCAGCGCCGACGCACATCATCTTGCCGTCCTGTTCGAAGGGAAGCGCCAGGTGGTGGCTGCGGTGACGCGTTCTGCAGAGGCCGAGCTCCGCTCCACTGCAG
>JACIZP010000376.1 GCA_014359355.1 Calditrichota bacterium
TTTCCGCTGGTCTTCTTGGGAGGGTGGAAGAAGAGCGTTGTCAGGTCTGCAGCGATCGTGGGCGCGGTGGCAGTGCTCGGATACATGGCGGTGCATGTGCTGTTAGGGGCTTCTCCTTTTGCCTTCATCAAGGGGGTGGGGCACGAAGCAGTAGGGCGGCCGTTGCCCTACAAGCTCCTTTGCCTCGTTGGTATTCTGATAGTGAACCTCAACGCACTGCTCTTCCTGCTAGCTAAAGGGTGGATGGTGTGCCTGCGCGAGCGGAGAGCGCAGCTTTTCACTTTGGCCTTGGCCACGGCTCCATACCTTTGCCTGCCTTTGGTCAGCGCCGACTTTCTCGTGGACAAGGGTTGCTTCCTTCTGCCACTCTTCTGGGCGCTGGCCATGCCCATCGGCATCGCAATAGCGCAAGGCAAACTCTTGCGTACTGGCGTTCTCCTCTCTTTGCTTGCAGTAATCGTGGTGACAGTGGCAGTGTGGACCCTGCCCAGTCAGCGTTTGGCTTCGCACCGAGCCGCAGTCGGCGTAGCCTTGCGCGCCCGCTTTGGCGATGGGATCAAAGTGATGGGGGACTGGGGAACGGCTCTTCCGATAACCGTGAGCTTGGTGGGATGGAACTATGAGCGAGTGGCCTCGCACTACTTCGATGTTTCTTGCCCGGCAGAGGCGGACTTGCGGGCGAGCGGGGAGGATTCGGTGCTCATCGTCGTGGGCAGAAAGGGCTGGCTCCGCCGCCAAGTGGCAAAACTCCCCCTTCCCGGATTCGCAGTCAAAGACTGTGTGCCAAGGGTGCCGGGAGATGATGGACAACTGCAGCGCGTCCTCACCACCGATCACCTCTCAGTCTACCTCTGGACCAGGCGCCACTGACTGCTGGTGCCCCTGCCTGAGGGACCTCCTCAGACTTTACCGCTTGACTTTTAGCAGCAATTGGGTTATCTTTCTGCAAGGAAGCAGTCGAGAACACGTGGACACTCAGGCGGTCGCATGGCGAGAAAGCACTTTGTAGCGGTAGCAGGCAACATCGGTGTTGGCAAGACCACGCTCACCAAGTTGATTGCTGAGCACTTTGGCTGGCAGCCCTTCTACGAGCGGGTGATCGACAACCCGTACCTCAGCGACTTTTACCAGGACATGAGCAGATGGAGCTTCAACCTGCAGGTCTATTTCCTTTCCAAGCGCTTCATGGACCAGAAGCTGATTAGCGAGAGCCCTGTATCGTGCGTGCAGGATCGCTCCATCTATGAGGACGCGGAGATCTTTGCGTACATCCTTTACAAGCAAGGACACATGGAGCAGCGCGACTATGATAACTATCGCGAGCTGTTCTATTGCATGACCAGCTACCTGCGCAAACCGGACCTGATCGTGTACCTGCGCGCATCTACGTGGACGCTGATTACCCTCATCCGGCGCAGGGGCCGAGATTTTGAAAAGGGCATCACCCCCGAGTACTTGCATGAGCTCAACCTGGCCTACGAGCGCTGGATCAAGAACGCAAGCAAGGAGATGAACGTTCTGACAGTGGAAGCCGACCAGTTCGAGTTCGAGCACGACGTGGCTCGCAGAGAGCAGCTGTTCGCGCAGATTAGGGCGTTTTGCCCGGATGAGTAGCGGTGGAGGAGATTGAGCCATGAGGTGGAGAGCAGGGGTTGTGATGTTTGCCCTGTGCATGGTGCTGCAGGCGCGAGCACAGGAGCGCGCGCTGGACGTGCCCTCTTTCCTGCACTGGTACGGACATGCCTCGTTCCGTCTGCAGGACGGCGAGCGGCAGATCTACATCGACCCTTGGAAGATGCCCGCCACAGCGCCGCTGGCTGACATTGTGTTGGTGACCCACTCCCACTTCGACCACTTCGACCCCAGCAGCATCGCCCAGCTGGTCAAGGGGAACACGCGACTGGTGGCGCCACGTGACGTCATTGCGCAGGCGCAAAAGTCCAAGGAGCTGGCCGGGCTGCGTGCCAAACCTGGGAACCTTATCTCAGTGGCCCCAGGGGATACTGTGCGGGTGAATGGGGTGGAGATAGTCGCGGTGCCGGCGTACAACGTGGGCAAAGAGTTCCACCCCAAGGCAAATCAGTGGGTGGGATACCTCGTCAGGATGGGCAGCGGACTGGTGATCTACCACGCCGGCGACACGGATTTTGTGCCTGAGATGGCACGGCTTCGGTCGGACGTGGCGCTCTTGCCCATAGGTGGCACCTACACCATGGGGCCGGAGGAAGCGGCCAAGGCGGCGCAGGCGATGGGGGCACGCGTGGTCGTGCCGATGCACTATGGCGCGATCGTCGGCAGCAGCAAAGACGCCGATCGGTTGCGCGAACTTGTGGGCAAGAGCGTGGTGGTGCTGACCAGGGAGAAGTAAACGGGATGCTTTCCTCCGTGGCCACGAAGGCGCGCAGCGGCATCGTGACGCTGCTGACCGACTTTGGTACGGCAGACGCCTTCGTCGGGGTCATGAAAGGGGTGATTCTCGGCATCAACCCGGCAGCACGCCTGGTGGACCTCACGCACGAAATCCCGGCCCACGACGTGCAGGCCGCAGCCTTCGTCTTGCACACCGCTTACCGCTTCTTTCCGTCCGGCACGGTGCACGTGGTCGTGGTGGACCCGGGGGTGGGTAGTGCCCGACGCGGCATGGCCGTCGCGGCGGGCGGGCAACTCTTTGTGGCGCCGGACAACGGGGTGCTGAGCTACGTCTTTGCCCATGAGCCAACGTTCGAGGCGGTGGCTATCGAGCGCCGGGACTCGTGCCTTGCGGAGGTGAGCGCAACATTCCACGGACGGGACGTCTTTGCCCCCATCGCGGCGCACCTCTCCTTGGGCTTGCCCTTG
>JACIZP010000377.1 GCA_014359355.1 Calditrichota bacterium
CGAAACTCAGGCCGTGGAGGGTCATGTTGAGCTGCCCAGGAATCAAGGCCTCGGCCGACTGCACACGCAACAAACCTGTGCCTCCCAACATGGTAGATTGTGCGGAAACGGCCACAGGCAGCAAGAAAATGGTGAGCGCCAGAAACGCCTGGACTAAGGAGTGCTTTGTCACTTTGTCCCTCTCTGCTCCACAAGCCTTGGAAGACACGGTTTGGAGGATCGCCACGCCGGCACTCCCACGCTGGGAGGGTGCTTACGCCTCTTGCCCAGCAGGGAGTACCAATATTTTGATTTTCAAATTTACACGCAAACCGCCGGATATGCAAGCCCTTTTTCGTCGTTCACTGGGCGTACCACGCCACTCGCTCCTTCCACCTCGATGTGGCGCCCCTTGACCTCGCCCTGATGGTCACACCATGCCCTTGCGCCGCCGCAAGAACCACTCGCTGGCCAGCAGTGCCACGAGCAACGCCAACACTGCCTCACTGCCCGCGTAACGAAACTGCACGATGGACTTCCTGCTCACCACGCGCAACGGGACTCCCTGAGCAAGGGGCTCCAGGTCGTTCCAGGGGACCATGAACCCGCCGGAACGGGTGGCCATCTGTTTCAGCTCTTCGATCCTGCTGGTGGTCGAGAGATATTCAACGCTCCAGCGCGTGACGGCAAAGCGCCCGGTGTCGGCAGACCCTAAGCCGGAGCGCGGTATCGCTTCGGCCACAAAGTTATAGTCGCCCTCCACATCGGCAGTGGTCCTTGCCTCATACCTTCCAGCGCCGGCCTCCTCCAACACGAGCTCTTTGCTTCCCGCCGGGCCGTTTACCCTCGCGCGCACCTGCGCCCCTTCTAAGGGAGTAAGGTCCGGACCATAGAGCTGCCCGACGAAAGTTATTACTTCGCCGCTGCGATAGAACTCGCGATCGGTTCGCACCCGGAAAAGCTTCTGCTCCTCCCGCAAGGAGAGCCACCGTACGATGTTCTTCACAAACGTCAGAAAGAGCGCATTGTCCTTGCCTATCCCCCACATCATGAGGTCCCAGCGCCAGAAGCCAGAGGCGAGCAGGGCCACAGACCTGCTTTCTGGCGTCTGCCGCACGACGATCAACGGAACCCCCGAGCCTACCCTGGCCGAGGGCTCCGCGCCAAAGGCGAGCACTTCGCTGTTGGGCCAGAGAGGGACCTCAGAGAACGACGAAGACACAGGGGGCAGTCCCTCCCAGGCCGCCGCGTTGGTCGGCCCGCTCTCTGCAACTGCGGTCAGCGGGTGGAAGGGCACATTCTGCATGCGCACTGTGCGCAACTCAGGCCCCCGCACGCGGGGCGGCCCGTTGAGGGGAAGGTCTTCCCACAGCGCCGCGAGCTGCGCAAGGTCAATGTCCTCCCCTCCAGCCCAGAACAGCGGCAACCGACGCGCGCGGATGGCACGCGCGACCTCGGCCACAAGTGCGCCGTCGGTTCCTGTCGCAGGAAAATCCACCAGCAACGCACAGTCCGCTTCCTGCAGCGCCTGCGTCAGGCTCTGCGGCGAAGCCCTGTAGAAGCCACTGCCTTTGCGGCATACGTAGATTTGTGCCGCCACATTGGCATCTGCTTGCAATGCTTTCCCGAGGAAGACCACGTCGTGGCTCGGGCGCCCTGCCAAGAGCACCACCTTCATTTTGCTGGCCAGGGCCTTCACCACGAACTCCGCGCGGTTGTTCTCGTAGGTCTGCTCGCCGGGAAGATGCGACAGCGTGACCACGTAGCGCCGTGAGCCTGGGGCCTCTGGCCGAAAACGGAGCGTCACTTGCGTCTCGGGCTGGTTTCCGGCCAGTGGGACGGTGCACCGGTCGAGCACCTGGCCCTCCGCCTGCAGTTCCACGATGACGTTCGCCTGGTCAAAACCTCGATTGAGAAGTCGCACTTCCACGGCGACCTCCGATCCCACGTAGGTGACCTCATTGGCCAGCGCCGAGTGCACGATCAGATCACGCGGCGGATTGCTGCTGCCGACCGCCACCGGAAAGAGCGGCCAGGCGCTCTTCTCCCCGAGCCGCGCGAGTCGCTCTCCCACATTCACCGCCCCGTCGGTGATGATGACCACCCCGGCTACAGGCTGGCCGCGCAGTTGTTCCCGCAACTGGGTCAGTGCTGCTTCCAGGTTAGTCCCCAATCCCTCGAAGCGGAGGCTATCCTGACCCGGCTGAAACTCGCCATCCAGACCCGAAGAGAACAGATAGAACCGCGTGCGCGCGCGCTCGGCAAGGGAACGAAGCTGTTTGCTGCCCAGAACGCTAGCGACCTGCTGCGGTCGCGCGCCGCTGTCGTCCACCAACCCCATGCTCGCCGAGCGATCCACAAGCACGGGCAAAAGTGGCTTTTCGCGCTTTGCCAAGAGGAGCTCCAGCACTGGCTGAAACACCAGCAGTATCACGCCCGCTAAGGAAAGCGCGCGC